>NZ_JADKPY010000079.1:0-5175 GCF_015351505.1 Acinetobacter sp. SK-43 | reverse complement strand
AGAAATACAGCTTTTAGCATTACTGATTCGCCACCAAGGAAAGATTGTTACCCAAAAACAAATCATGGCTGAGCTATGGGGTGTCAGCCACGAAGAGGATACTCACTATCTCCGAATTTTAGTTAAAAAATTGCGTACCAAGATAGGTGATTCAGCACTCACGCCATCTTATATTTTTACAATTGCAGGTGTTGGATTACGTTTTTTAGATCCAAACTAAGGAAATAACCTGTTTATTCAGTTAAAAAAAGAGAGTTTTAAACTCTCTTTTTTTTCAATTTTATTTGAGATTTGGATCGCCCTTTTTCAAAAAGAAATGCAAAGCGAGTTTTTGTACCCAAGTTCCGTAGGGTGGATAGAATAATTGGGTTGGGAAAAAGCGCTGACGGGTAAAAATAGTTTTTGCATGCGAAAGCTCTCGGAAACCTTCAACACCATGATAAGTTCCCATACCTGAGTTACCGATACCACCAAAAGGAGCATCATGGTTGACTACATGCCAACCCCAATCATTAATCGTCACACCACCTGAATGAGTTTGTTTTAAAATATAGTCACGTTCATTGGCATCATGCGTAAAGCAATACAGTGCTAATGGGCGTTCACCCACTTTGATGTAGGTAATCGCATCATCAATCGTATCGTATGCAACGACTGGTAGGATGGGGCCAAATAATTCTTCCTTGAGAATGCGCATATCTGCTGTGCAATTCAATACAAGATGTACAGGCATACGACGAGCATCACGTTCTGGATGATATTCACCACATACAATAACCTCAGCACCTTTAGCCTTTGCATCCTCAAGTATCTCCAGCAATCGTTTTAAGTGACGATCATTGACGATGGAGGTATAATTGCTATTTTCATCAATTGTGTTGCCATACATAGATGTGAAATGTGATTTACATTGTTCAGCAAACGGAATTACTTTTTCTTTTGGAACAAGTGCATAATCCGGTGCTACACAAATTTGCCCACTGTTGGTCGCTTTTCCATGCAGGATACGCATGGCAGCATCAGCTAAGGGATAATGGCGGCTCACTAATGCTGGTGATTTACCGCCTAGTTCTAAGGTGACTGGGGTTAAATTCTCTGCCGCAGCACGCATCACCACACGACCGATCGCGGGTGACCCTGTGAAAACGATATGATTGAAAGGCAGGGTCGTGAATAGCGAAGGATCGGTAATTTCCTCGCCAAAAATAGCGACTTCATCTTCACTAAAAACTTCAGCAAGCATGCGTTTCATAACAGCATTGGTCGCAGGTGTGATTTCAGGTAATTTGATCATGACCCGATTGCCAGCAGCCAAGGCTGCCACCAATGGTCCTAAAGCCAAGTAAACAGGGAAATTCCAAGGTACAACAACACCGACCACACCTTTAGGTTGGTATTGGACTCTTAGTCGATTTGATAAAAAAAGTAATTCAGTGCTTCGTTTGCTTGGACGCATCCATTTTCTTAGATGGCGGATCGCATGTTCAGCCTCTAGAACAGAACCAAGTAAATCGAGCAGTTTAGATTCATCGATTGATCGAGAACTAAAGTCGGTATTAATGGCTTCGGCGATGACATCTTGATAACGAATAATTTGCTTTTTTAGCTTAAATAATTTGCTACGTCTTGAATCTAAATCGGGATATGGAAGAGCATTAAATGCGGAACGTTGTTGGTTGAAGATGTTAAAGAGTTGCTCATGGGCAGTATCGCGGTGTCCCTGAGATTCATAAAGATTCATTTTTTGTTCCTTCCATGCGTTATGTCTTTGCGTTATGTCTTTGTTTTATATCGTTTAGGATCAAACTATCTATGATTATAATTAAAATTATGATCTTAGACAGTATTCTTTTTTTGATTGTAATGTTATCCGCTAGAATGTTTTTTGAGGATTGTTTTAAATAATATTTTTATTATAAAAATATAGATTTTTAATAAATAAATCATTTTTGGATTTTTATTCTTTTTTCGGGTGTTAAATAAAATAATTGTTTGAATATTAATCTGCTCTCGGTTGGGTATTATTTATTCATTATATATGTTTTTCTAATTAGGTTTATTTATTTTAATTGTTATATTAATAAAATAGTTAAAAAACAACCAATATTTGCACTATTATATTGCATAGATGTGGTAAATATATAGTATTTTTAAATATTATTTTTACTAATTTTTTATCATTTGGTTGTATTTGTTTTTATATAAAATTATTAAAATCAATAACTTGTTTTTGATTGTTGATATTATATGTTTTTTGTTTATTTTTCATGTGAATGTATTTGTTGATTGTTATAATAAAATTAAATGAATTATTTTGATTTCTATCGCATAGAATCTCGGCTGGGTTAGGAGTTAACCAGTCACAATATTAATTATGCTAAGGATTGCTTAAAATGCTTACTTTTTTAGGTATTAGCATGATCATGTGCTTTATGTATTTGATCATGTCAAAACGTCTTAGTGCGTTAGTTGCATTAATTTTAATCCCATTCTTATTTGCAATTATTGCATGGGGATTGGGTTTTTATTTTGAAAGTCTTAGTCATATTGAATTAGCCGAGCTCGGCAATACCATGTTAGATGGTATTAAAAAACTTGCACCAACGGGCGTAATGCTTCTTTTTGCAATCCTTTATTTTGCATTGATGATTGATACAGGGTTGTTTGACCCATCGGTTAGATGGATTCTGAAGAAAGTCAAAGGTGATCCACTCAAAATTACCCTAGGAACTGTTTTTCTAACCTTATTGGTTTCCTTAGATGGTGATGGTTCTACGACCTACATGATCTGTGTTGCAGCCATGATGCCACTATATAAACGGGTCGGCATGAATCCACTCATTATGACTTGTTTGATGTTGTTGTGTAGTGGAGTTATGAATCTTACGCCGTGGGGTGGTCCAACAGCACGTGCCGCAAGCGCGCTGCAAGTGGATGCAAGTGAAGTATTCATTCCAATGATTCCCTCGATGATCGTTGCGGCTGCTTGGCTATTTTTCTTGGCTTATCTGTATGGTATGTATGAACGTAAACGTTTAGGTGTTATTGAGCTGGTAGATATTAGTCATGCTGATGATATCTCGATCTCAAAAGACCCTGATGCGCAACGTCCACATTTACGCTGGTTCAACGGTATTTTAACCTTGTTGTTGATGGCATCTTTGGTGAAAGGGATTTTACCGATGTCGATCTTATTCATGCTTGGTTTCTGTATTGCTTTGGTTGTGAATTATCCATGCGTAAATATGCAGAAAAAGCGTATCGCGATGCATGCAGACAGTGTGCTTGCAGTCGTGGGTGTGATTTTTGCAGCGGGCGTATTTACGGGCATCTTATCGGGTACAGGTATGGTTGAAGCGATGTCGAAAGGCTTCGTCGCGATTATTCCACCAAGTATGGGACCTTATCTTGCACCGATTACAGGTGTATTGAGTATGCCACTCACATTCTTTATGTCGAATGATGCTTTTTACTTCGGTGTGCTACCGATTTTAGCTGAAGCGGCTTCGCATTATGGTATTCCACCTGTTGAGATTGCGCGCGCATCGATTATTGGTCAGCCGATACACTTATTATCACCACTTGTTCCTTCAACTTATTTGTTGTGTGGTTTGGCAGCTGTGGAATTGGCAGATCATCAAAAATTCACTTTGAAATGGGCATTTATTACCTGTTGCGTATTGATGGGTAGTGCTTTGATTTTCGGTGTTTTCCCTTTTTATCATATGTAATTAAATTCTCGGAAAACTCATGTGTTGATTGAAATACATGAGTTTTCTCAAGTACTCACAATTCTTTTTTAAATCATAATTTTGCTGATATCAGCGAAATATGGGTTCTTTTTGTATTTTTTAGATGGTTAGGATGACTAGAATGAAGATGAAAATTGTATGTGCAGCGATTTTAAGTGTTGTCACTAGTTCAACATTTGCAGCACCAAAACTCTATGGTGAGATAGATGCAAGTTTAGATTATTTACCTGAAAATAATGCTAACTCATCTGATCGCGATGTATGGAAAATTAATAGCAATAGTTCATTTTTAGGCATTAAAGGCGAAGAAAAATTATCTGATCGTTTGAGCGCTGTCTATTTAGCAGAATGGGCATTTTATGCTGATGGTGACAAGACTGATTGGTCTCAAAGAAATCGTTATATTGGTTTAAAAGATCAGCATTTAGGAACTATTAAAGTCGGTAAACATAATACTCCGCTCAAAGAGTTATCTAGTCCTGTCGATAGTTTTAATAACTATATAAGTAATAAAGCCGATATCACAGGCATTATGACAGGAGAAAATCGTGTCAATAATGTGGTGGTGTACGACTCTCCAGAGCTTGCTTTTCAAGGCGGTAATATTGAAGCCAGTGTTTTGTTGGCTACTGGCGAGAGTCGAGGTATTGAAGATGATAAACGCGGTGGTGTAAATACGGCTGGACGTGGATTAGGGGATGCATGGTCTGCTTCTTTGAGTTATAGCCATCCATTATTTTTACTTGGTGTTGGTTATGACAAAGCTATTCCAAGTGATTTTTTGGGACACGGTTTATTAAATGCAAAAGATACAGAAACCAATGTAGATGAGGTTTTTGCAGCGGCAAATACATTGCGATTGATTGGTCGAATCACACCCGTTGAGGGATTGATGATCAAAGCGCTTTATCAAAATTCTGAGGTTGAAAATAAACTTGGAAATGATGAAGCTGCTGCAAATATTGATGATTCTAATGGTTGGTTGATTGGTGCTGAGTACAAAGTACCAAATTATGCCAATTGGACAGTCAAAGCTCAGTATAGTCAGAATTCAACTTCATTTAAAACAGAACAGGCAGATTTTGATGCTCAGCAAATATTGTTGGGTTTAGACTATGCTTTCAACAAACAAGTTAAAGTCTACGGATATGCAGGTTATTCAACTTTTGAACAGGCTGATGCTAAGGATAAGCAACCTGTTGTGGGTACTGGCTTAGAATTTAAATTTTAAATCGATAAGACATTCTTGCAAATAGTTCTAAATGTTTCTATTTGCAAGAATAATTCTCAGTTACAAAAGTAAGTTTTTGATATCAATAATAATGTGAATAGTAAAGTATAATGATTTCATCATTCTTTCATCTTACTTGCCTACATTAAAACGAGTTTCTTTGTGATAGATATCAAGACCGTGGATAAACAT
>NZ_JADKPY010000078.1:0-51799 GCF_015351505.1 Acinetobacter sp. SK-43 | reverse complement strand
CCCCAAACATAATATGATCTTTGAGGAAACAAATATTTATTTGTTTCATAGTATCAATTCACTAGCGACCCAATTCCCTATCATAGACAAGATCGCAGTTTTTTTAGCGGATGATCTAAATACTGTTTTTATCAGTTTGCTGGTTCTGATGTTGGTTCTAAAATGGAAAACACATCATCTAATCTTTGCTAAAACCTTATTTATAGTGCTTATCTCTTTGATATTAAGTGACTTAATCGAATATTTTTATCATCATCCACGTCCATTTCAGTTGGATTTGGGACATAAGTTGATTGGGCATGGCCTGAGTTCATCTTTTCCTAGTCAGCATACGCTAACCGTTGTCATTATTGCATTTGCTTATCTACTTGCTGGATTTAAGACAATTGGAATTATTGGCTTGTTCGTCAGTCTGGTTGTTGGTTTATCTAGAATTTATGTCGGTGTTCATTTTCCATTTGATGTGGTTGGTTCGTTTTTAATCGGCTTTTTACTGGTTGTTTTTAGCAACTATATGTTGAAAGAAATGAGCTTGCGTATAAGACGAATGAGGCTACAGCAGTTGTTTGATTGAATTGAAAATGCGATTTAATATTCATTTTATCTTTTTGAATTTATGATTTTTTTACTGGATAGGTAAAATAATTTATAAAGTCTTTACGTTACAACTTTTGTTGCATTCACTAAGCTGATTAGATCGAAATAACTTAGGTCTATAGCCATGAGTGCAGCATTAGCTGAGATAAATTCTGCGACTAAAATTAATAATAATCTTCAACCCTTAGTTGCACGCACTAGGGTTAATGACTCCATTCATAATCACAGCTTCCTCAATGAAGTGGATAGCTATTTAGATACTTATCCTAATACTAAGCACATCGATATTTTCCTTTATGATCTCAATGGGCATTTACGAGGCAAAAGGATAGATATCAGTTGTCTCAAAAGTTTAGATAAGGGTTGTTATCTACCGCTGTCTATTTACGCCATGAGTTTGGATGGAAATGTTGTTGAGGAAACTGGACTAGGCAAGTTTGTCGGTGAACCAGATTATTTATGTGTACCTGTGTTGGGGTCATTACGTCCCAATCCTATAGATCCACATATCAATGCTCAGTTACTTTTAACGATGAAAGAAAATAATTTACAAGCTTGTCGTTATGAACCGCGCAATATTTTAAATAAATTGCTGAATCGATTACATCAGTTAGATTATTTTCCATGTATCGCTGCTGAGCTTGAGTTTTACTTACAGCCTCTATCCCAAGAGAGCCAAAAGTCAGCCATTCCTAAACAATGTTTTGATTTAAACCCACATGCGATATCCAAGCAGTGTTGGATGAAATAGAAACGATTGCTGAAATACAGGGAATACATATCACTGGAATCGTTTCTGAGTCATCGTCAGATCAGTATGAAATTAATCTGCCGCATGGAACTGATATTTTGAAGCTCTGTGACCAAATCTTGATGTTAAAACGGAGTATTAAACAAGTTGCAAATAAACATGGCTTTAAAGCTAATTTTTTAGCAAAACCAGATTTGCATAAAGCAGGGAGTGGAATGCATTTTCATATGAGTCTACTTGATGCTAACAGACATAATATTTTTAGCTGTTCTGAACGTGACTTTGCAAAGCCATTATTAAATGTAATCAGTGGATTGATTCATTTTATGCCAGATTCTATGGCGATCTTAGCCCCCAATTTCAATTCATATCGCCGATTTAAGTTGGGTCAGCATGTTCCTTTGGAAGCAAACTGGGGGTGGAATAATCGTAATGTCGCACTGCGTATCCCATGTGCGGATTCAGAAAATCAAAGAATCGAATATCGAGTAGCTGGAGCCGATTGCAATCCGTATTTAGCAGTCGCCATCATATTAATGGGAACGCTGCATGGCTTAACTCACATATCGGCAATCCCTAAATCGGTGAATCAATCTAAGCAGATTAGTAAACATTATTTTCTTCCGACAGAACAAATGGATGCATTGAAGCGATTTAAAGCTAATCATTGGATGTGTGAATATTTAAATCAAGATTTTGTTGCATTGTGGTGTACTGTTAAACAGGCAGAGTATCAGCATGTCTTGAGTCAGATCACTGCTATTGAAAAAAATTGGGATATTTAAGTCATCACATATTTTGATGTCGGACTCAAAAAAAAGCTGCTAAATGCTTTAATTGGAACAGCATTTATTTAGGCATAGCTTTGTAATGAGTTAAATATAGGCTCAAAACTCTATGAATTTTAAGGCATAACGCATCGAAGGACATAACAAGTCTTTATAGGACAAATAACACTGGTATATGAAAAACAAATTGACAGCATTCAGAAGAGGCTATAATTTAATCTTTAGTTCTAATTTGGAACTTTTTGTAGCCTCTATTTAATTTCAAATAGTTGAGCTAATGTTTTGATTGAAGTAGTAGATCAATAAGAGATGTAAGTCATAAGACTTGCTCATGTGATTTAGTGTTTGCTTACAGAAATGTTATGCGTGAGGAGAGCGACGATGTCAAATGATGTGAATACAATTACAGTGCGCCAAACGCAATTCAAAGCCGAAAAAATTACCACGCAATACACTGAATCTACTTTGATGTCACATTTTCTCACAGCTCTATCCATGAGTTTCCCACAGGGTGAACGCTTTTTTGTTGAAACCGTCCGAAATGTGCGTGATCAAATCCATGATGAACAGCTACAAAAAGATATCTCAGGTTTTATTGGGCAAGAGGCGCATCATGCGCGAGCACATGAGCAGTTTAATCAACTGGTGCAAAGCAATGATTATCATCTAAAAAAGTTTGAAAAGGCTTATGAGCAGGAAATGATCCGCTTAAGAACTTTAAGCAAGCGCCGTCAATTGGCTGCTACAGTTGCACTTGAGCATTTTACGGCGATGATGGCAGGCTATATGCTTGAATATCCAAATATTATGTTTAAAGGCTTATCTGAAAATATGAAGAATCTTTGGCTTTGGCATGCTGTTGAAGAAATCGAACATAAGCATGTGGCATTTGATGTATATCAGCAAGTCTTTGCCAACTTAGCTCAACGTCGTAGAAGTATGCGAACAATTACGGTGGGATTCATCAGTAGCACGATCATAATGACAGGTCATTTAGTCTGGCAAGATCGAAAGAATACCTTATATTCACCGAAGCAGCTGTTCAAGAACACACAAACACTTATGGGTCTTGTCCACATGATGTGGCGTTTATTACCTGACTATTTAGCATTTTATAAAGCAAGTTTTCATCCATCTGAGATTGATCAGCAGGATTTATTGATCAAAGCGAGAGCGTTATTAGCTAGCTAATTTAATGATTGAGATTTAAAAGTACTGTATTTTTTAGCGTTTGCTTGGTAAATAATTTACGGCATAAAAATGCGCATCTATTTTTGATTTTAAAAAGCTTAAATGATTTATCAACTGTTACTTCAATGTACAAAGCTGATCTTTTTATGCAGGGTATGAATTTCTATATCACTGGCGTAGACCATATTAAAAAATATTGACTTCAACAGCTAAATGGTGCGCTCAGCGGGACTCGAACCCACGTCGGTCGCTTAGGAGGCAACTGCTCTATCCAGTTAAGCTATGAGCGCATAATTAAATGATTATAAACAAAAAAGTGATTGCCTTAGCAATCACTTTTTGATGAAACCGACTAGCTGTATTTAGCTCTTATTTTTCAAATTTAAAACACGATAGAGCACAAACATTAGAACAATCCAAATAGGAATCATGAGCACAGATTCTTTAAAACCTTGCTGCCACATGATGTAAAGTACAACCGCAATAAATGCGAGTACAAGATAATTGCTGAATGGTGACCATAAAGCAGGGAAGCTCGTTGTTAATGCTTTTTGTTTGACCATCGCTTTAAATTTCAAATGCGTCAAACTGATCATTGCCCAGTTTAAAACTAAAGCACCCACCACCACATACATCAAATGACCTAAGGCATCTTCTGGTACGAAGTAGTTTAAAAGTACACATCCGAAGATGAGCAATGCGGAAAGCAATACGGCTGGAACAGGAACACCTTGTTTATTCACTTTAGCAAATACTTTAGGTGCATTACCTTGTTCAGCTAAACCAAACAACATGCGGCTGTTTGCATACATACCACTGTTATATACAGATAATGCTGCGGTTAAGATAATGAAGTTAAGTAGGTGAGCAGCCCAACCAATTCCCATTTGGCTGAAAATCATTACAAATGGGCTTTTATCTAAGCCACCTAAATCAAGCTGATTCCATGGCACAAGTGATAATAAAATTGTGAGTGAACCGATGTAGAAAATCAGAATACGGAACACTACTTGGTTGATCGCTTTAGGAATCGTTTTCTTTGGATCATTGGCTTCAGCCGCTGCCATACCGATTAATTCAATACCACCAAATGCAAACATCAAGAATGCCAGCATGAAGAATAGACCTTCAAACCCATTCGGGAAGAATCCACCATGACTCCAAAGGTTGGTAAATGAAGCCGTAGAGTTGGCATCCGCAGTGAACAGCAAGAACAGACCAAATAAAATCATCGCTACAACAGCGGTAACTTTAATAATGGCTAACCAAAATTCTGACTCACCATAGAATTTTACATTAGTGAGGTTGATCGCTGTAATAATCACAAAGAAGAATAAAACTGACTGCCATGCAGCAATATGGGGCCACCAGTAATTGATATATTTTGCGACTGCCGTGAGCTCACTCATCGCAACGAGGATATACAATATCCAATAATTCCAACCTGATAAAAAGCCTGGAAATTTACCCCAATATTGATATGCAAAATGACTAAATGAACCTGCTACAGGTTCTTCTACGATCATTTCACCGAGTTGACGCATGATTAAAAAAGCAATCAAACCGCCAATCGCATAACCCAAAATAATAGATGGTCCAGCAGACTGGATGACTTGCGCAGAACCTAAAAATAAGCCCGTACCAATAGCCCCACCCATCGCGATGAGTTGGATATGGCGGTTTTTTAGTCCACGCTGAAGTTTAGAAGAATCGTTGTTCAAAGGACTGAGCTCGACGAAGAATAAGTGGATTATTCTAATAGATTGAATGATTTTCGACTAGTAAAAGTACAGGCGGGCTATGACTGTAAAGTTGTTTTTAAAATTCATTTAAAATCTTATATTTGGGTGAATAGTAAACTAAGTGAAGTTTGTTTTCTGATCATTTAAATCGGGCACTAGATTTTTAAACCGCGTATAAATGTTTCGATGCCATTGTTAATCTGTACAAAAATACTCAATATAGTGAGCACATTTTACCCATAACAATTGACCGAAAAGCAATTGGTCGTATGGCATATTTTATTGCTGTGAAGTAATTTTAGACTCAAGATTTACTTGCACCAAGAACATGATAAAAGGATGAAATTGACATGAGCTCAGTACCGCAAATCAAAGTCCCTGCAACATATATGCGTGGTGGCACAAGTAAGGGTGTTTTTTTCAAACTTGATGATTTACCTGAAGCGGCACAAGAAGCAGGCAAAGCACGTGATCAACTTCTTCTCCGTGTGATTGGTAGTCCTGACCCATACTGTAAACAAATCGATGGTATGGGAGGGGCGACCTCAAGTACCAGTAAAACGGTAATTTTGGCTAAAAGTACACAGCCTGAACATGATGTTGATTATTTATTTGGACAGGTTTCAATTGATCAGCCTTTTGTAGATTGGAGTGGTAACTGCGGAAACCTCACTGCTGCTGTAGGTTCTTTTGCAATTTCAAATGGTTTGGTGGATGCAGCTCGTATTCCTGAAAATGGAATTTGCACAGTTCGCATTTGGCAGAAGAATATTCAAAAAACTATTATTGCGCACGTACCAGTGACCAATGGTCAAGTTCAAGAAACAGGTGATTTTGAATTAGATGGTGTCACTTTCCCTGCAGCAGAAGTTCAAATCGAATTTTTAGATCCTGCTGATGATGGTGAAGAAGGTGGGGATATGTTCCCTACAGGAAATGTTGTTGATGAATTGGTGGTACCTGAGATCGGTACTTTCCATGCAACTTTCATTAATGCAGGTATTCCAACTATTTTCTTAAATGCAGAAGCGATTGGTTATCAAGGTACTGAATTACAAGATCATATTAATGGTGATGCCGCAGCACTAGCTCGTTTTGAAAAAATTCGTGCGTATGGTGCTGTTCAAATGGGTTTGATTAAAGACATTTCTGAAGCTGCTGCGCGTCAGCATACTCCGAAGATTGCTTTTGTATCTCAACCAAAAACCTATACATCATCAAGTGGTAAAACAGTTGAAGCTGCTGATGTTGACTTATTAGTTCGTGCATTATCTATGGGTAAACTTCACCATGCCATGATGGGAACTGCTGCAGTTGCAATTGGTACTGCTGCTGCGATTCCTGGCACGTTGGTGAATTTAGCTGCTGGTGGTGGTGAGCGTGAAGCGGTTCGTTTTGGACATCCATCAGGCACGTTACGTGTTGGTGCTCAAGCTGAGTTGATTGATGGAAAATGGGCTGTGAAAAAAGCTATTATGAGTCGTAGTGCACGTGTTCTGATGGAAGGTTGGGTTCGTGTACCAGGTGATACCTTCTAAGCCGTTTTCATCAATTTTAAACACCTCCATTTGGGGGTGTTTTTATTTTGTATAGCTTGAAAAATACAAAGATAATCTATCGGGATAAATAGTGATATGATGTTGCCATTCTGACAGATGCTGTCACTTCTTCATTTATTCATTTTTCGAGGCAATTGTGTCGTCTATTTCTCCAGTTAATGCGGATGTTTTAAAACAAGCTCAACAACGTATTCAACAAGATTTATTGACAGCATTGGCTGCATTTTCTCTCCCAGAACCACTCAAAGCAGCTGTTCACCATGCCGTCATGCTTGGTGGTAAAAGAGTCCGCCCAGCTTTATGTTATGCGGCTGCTTCGTTACAAGCCAACCAAAACTTTGCTGCCGCACGTCGTGCAGCTGTCGCAGTAGAACTGATTCATTGCTACTCACTCGCACATGATGATTTGCCTTGCATGGATAATGATTTACTGCGTCGTGGTCAACCGACTTGTCATGTTGCATTTGGTGAAGATACTGCTTTGTTGGCAGGTGATATTCTGCAATCAATGGCATTTGAGATTTTAGGCAGTCGTTTATTTGACGACCAGGCACAAGGTACAGATGCAGCTATTGTTCTTAAGCAAATGCAAATCTTAGCTACAGCAAGTTCAAAGATGGTTTGCGGTCAGGTTTTGGATCTTCAAGCTGAAGGTAAGCATGTTGCCCAAAATGAATTGGAAAATATTCACCGTAATAAGACAGGTGCTTTAATTCAGGCTGCCATCATGATGGGGGCAGTGACTATTTACTCTGGCACAGATCAGGCGATTCCAAAATTACGTCAGTTTGGTCAGAGCATTGGCTTAGCTTTCCAAGTTCAGGATGACATTTTGGATATTACGGCGAGCACTGAAACCTTAGGTAAAACCGCAGGCAAAGATGAACAAGTCCAAAAATCAACATATCCTGCTTTAATGGGTTTAGAGCAGGCACAAGTCTATGCACAAACCTTACATGATCAAGCATTTGAAGCATTAGAATACTTTGGTGAAAATGCCAAAGAGCTGATTGAGATTTCTAAATTTTTATTAGATCGAAAAAATTAATTTGGGGAAGTATATGAACGTACAAGCTTTACGGTTTGTGGGAACGCTTGAAGGCATTTCATTTTTATTATTGCTCGGCGTTGCCATGCCGATTAAGTATATTTGGGGAAATCCTGTTTTTGTCAAATATATTGGGATGGGGCATGGTGTTTTATTTGTACTATTCCTTGTGATGCTTTTAGTTGTTTGTCATCGAATGAAATGGTCTCTGTCGATCTTTAATTTGGGCTTGATTGCTGCCATTTTACCATTTGGCCCTTTTATCTTTGATCGTAAAGTTAAGCAATTAGCCGAAAAAGATCATTCAACGTTGATCGCAGAGTAAGATGAACTCAAGCACAAAAAAAAGCCATGATGATCATGGCTTTTTTTGCAAATAAAACGTTAAAAACAATTAACGTCCCATAAGACCACGAATTGTATTTAAAACATCGGCTGGTAAAACCACTGTTTTTGCATTATTCGATTTCGCCATATCTTGCATAGCTTTTACATATTGTTCGCCCAATAGGTAAGCAACAGGAATTTCTTTGTCGCCAACAGCATTGGTCACCATATTAATTGCTTTCTCTGATGCTTCTGCAAGAACAACTTGAGCTTCTGCATCACGACGAGAGGCTTCGAGACGTCCTTCAGCTTCCAAAATCGCTGCTTGTTTTTCACCATCAGCTTTAGTAACAGTTGCACGACGCTGACGTTCAGCTGCGGCCTGTGCTTCCATTGCAGATTGCATCGTATGTGATGGTTGAATATCTTGAATTTCTACAGTTTTAAGTGTAATCCCCCAATCAGAAATATCATCTGAAATGGCAGCCTTTAATTTCGCTTTGATATGATCACGTGATGACAAGGCATCATCCAAATCCATTTCACCTACGATCGAGCGCAGAGAAGTTTGTACAAGATTTTGAATCGCCCAAGTATAGTTTTCGATACCATACACAGCTTTTTCTGGTGTGGTCAGATTGATATAAGCAACTGCATTCATCACTAACACAGCGTTATCACGTGTGATCACTTCTTGTGATGGAATATCTAAGACAATATCTTTCGTCGTGATTTTATATGCAACTTCATCTACATATGGAATCACAAAATTGAGACCTGGATTCAACGTGGTATGGTATTTACCAAGACGTTGAACAATCCATTTATAACCTTGGGGAACAATTCGAACCCCTTTAAAAATGGTTATACCAACAAAAGCGAAGAGCGCTAAAACAACAATAGTACCGACAGACATTAGAAACCCTCTTTATGTTTATGAAGTGCTATGCGGTTGAACAACTAAATCATTACCCATGATATCAATAACACGAACACGATCTCCGATTTTTACAGGAGCTGTGCTTCGACAGTTCCACTCATCAGAGCCGAGTACAGGCATTGGAAAACGCACCACGATTTGACTGTGATCCAGTCCAGTTTGGATGACCATCCCCACTTGACCAATGGTTGCTTCACGGGATAAACCCGCTTTGGTCTTATCAATTGAGAGTGGTTTTATAAATTTAAACCAAAGAATCGTACATAAAATCGATAAAATCCCCCAAGTGATCACTTGAGTGGTAAAGCCCATCATTGGGAAAAGCCAAAGTAAAATACACACCATCACTGCTGCTATACCAAACCATAGTGCAGCAAATGCAGGTAATACCAATTCTGAAAGAATTAACAAAATACCTAATACCAACCAGTGCCAAGGCTCAACTACAAATTCCATAGATTTGCTCGTATCGTTAAACGGTAAATAGAGGTGAAAAAATATTCACCTCTAGCACTGTAACAGATGATTATCTTTATGAATATATAAAGATAATGAATGTGTTTTAGAATTTTGGTCGAGGGGCAGGTTTGAATGCTGCAGGGGATTTTTTGAAGTTAGTAATTGCAGCTCGGATCGCTGTGATCTTGGCTTGAGCCGCCTTTTCACCTTCTAAGATAGCTTGGTTACTTGATTTTAGATCAAGTACACCGAGATGACCGACTTTCGGCTGAATCACGACAGTAGCTTGATTAAGTTCTTCGTTAATACTTTGCTGACCCATGATATTAATCGTCTGATCTAGTAATCCCCACATATTCATGGGTTTATCACCTGTAGGACGCGCAGAAATATCAACCGCGATTACGATATCAGCACCCATATCTTTCGCTGTTTTTACAGGAATAGGGCTGACTAAACCACCGTCGACATATTTGGTACCACCGATGACTGTTGGCACAAAGACATTTGGAATACTACATGATGCACGTACGGCTTGACCTGCATTGCCTTTAATAAATTCAGCTTTCTTGCCGTTGTCTAAACGAGTTGCTACAGCAGCAAAACGTATTGGGAATTTCTCAATCGGTTTGTTGGCAACTTGACTGTTGACATAATTCTGAAGTTTTTGCCCCATGATAAAACCTTGGCTATTTAAGGTGAGATCACGGATGTCAGACTCTTGTAGTTTTAATGCAAGACTTTGCATCTGATAAGGCGTTTGCCCACTTGCATAAATGCTACCAACAAAGCTGCCAGCACTGGTGCCGGTCACAATTTTAGCTTTAATGCCATGTGACTCAAGGACTTTGATGACGCCAATATGTGAAAAGCCTTTAGCACCGCCACCGCCTAATGCTAAAGCAATCACGGGCTCACGTGCTTTTAAGGTTGAAGTTGGTGGCGTTTTTTTTGCAACTTGATCACAACCAAATAATGTCAAGCTAACAAGTGCTAAACAGGAGAGTTGAGCAATTTTCATATCAAAAGGAGATAAAATCGACGAAAAGATGGGCACATCTCAGCAGATTTGCCCTCGATTTTCTAGTTTTTTTTCACAAGTTTTTGTAATGGCTCTGCTAACCAATTTGGATTTTTGGGAGAAAAATGTCCTTGGTAAAAACCCATAATTTTTTCAAGATCTTGTTGATAATGACCTGTTGGCGTAAAGGCACCTAAGCAGTAAATCGTTTTGTGGTCATAATCAAAAGAAAACATCACAATCGGAATACCTGCTGCATGTGCAATATGGTAGAAACCACTTTTCATTTTTTCGGCTTTTTTACGCGTACCTTCAGGTGCCATTCCGACCCAGATTCGATCGCACTTTTGAATTTCCGCAACGACCTGTTCAGTCAAACCATTGGTACTGTCACGATGCACAGGGATTAATCCCGCCCAGTTGAGAAGGGGCTTAAACGGAGGCTTAAATAGTGTATCTTTGCCTAGAACCGTAATCTTGAGCCCCAAACCGCCAATCGCAAGAAAACCGTACCACCCATCAATATTAGACGTATGTGGTGAGATAATAGCGACTGCTTTGGGTAAGTTTGGAATTTCACCAATCACTTTCCAACCTTGACTTAGAAAGAGTTTCTTACACAATGCACGGCTATAACTGGTTCCTCTTTGTGGTACTAGAGGCGGTAATTCAGGAAAATGTTGTGACATAGGTTCAGAAAAATAATGACAACTTTAATCATCTTAAACTTTCACTACCTGCATCGCATTGGCAAAAAATGAGATTTTAATGTGGTGGTTTTGAGAGGATTAGATAGTTGAACTTACAAAGAAATACTTTAGGAACAGCCTTACATGCCTAATCTTCGTCAAATCTATTTATTGCTATTTTCGTTGTATTGGGCACAAGGATTACCTGTCGGTTTTATGACACATGCTTTACCTGTGATTTTAAGATCTCAAGGTGTATCTCTGGCACATATTGGCGGTTTTGGATTATTGATGTTGCCGTGGTCGATCAAAATCTTTTGGGCTGTATATGTTGATCGTTATGCAATCTCGAATTTAGGTCACTATCGCAGTTGGATTATTCCTACTCAATTCGCTAGTGTCATTATTTTGGTGATATTGTCCTTTTTTCCGATTCATGCACTTGATCAACCTCTGTATTTATTAATCTTCTTTACTTTGCTGTTATGTATAAATCTTACAGGTGCGACTCAAGATATTGCGACGGATGCTTTAGCTGTTAATTTACTTAAAAATGATCAATTACACTGGGGTAATACCTTTCAAGTGATTGGTTCTCGGTTAGGGTTTATCGTCGGTGGAGGTGTCGTACTTTGGTGCTTGGATTGGTTATATTGGCAAAAAACATTTTTATTGTTGGCGGTTTTAGTATTCCTGAATACCATTCCTATTTTATTTCATAAAGAACCTGAACGAATTAAATCGATAAATTCAAATAACAGCTCAAATCATTCAAAAATTAATTCGATTAAACAATATCTTCATTATTTTAGCTCGTCTCCACAGTTAAAAGCATGGTTGCTAGTATTAATCACTTTTAAGATTGTTGATGGATTGACAGGGCCTATATTAAAACCACTTGCTGTTGATTTAGGTTTAAATTTTTCTCAAATTGGACTTTATATTACAATTTTAGGTGCTGTAGCTGCATTGGTAGGTGCAGCAATTGCAGGGGTGTTGTTGAAATATCTGTCTAAGGCTTATGCCTTGATTATATTTTCTATGTTAAAAATTCTAAGTCTATTTTTCTATGTTTATTTGGGTTATGTATTTGAACATCATAAAAAAATTGATTCTTCTATAATATATGTAATCAATGCCTTTGAGGACGCATGTTCCGCGATGTTGTTGGTAGTCATGCTCAGCTTAATTATGAACTACAGCCGTAAACACTTTGCGGGAACTGACTTTACTTTGCAGGTTTCAATTATGGCGACAGTCAGTGGTTTATTATATTTACTAAGTGGATTACTTGGTGATTTGCTTGGATATTACAATTATTTGTCTGTAATTTTTCTAATATCATTCATTTGTTTGCTACCAATTTTTAATTGGAAGAAATATGTAAATATTAATCAAGGTTGATTACAAATTTATAAAGCTTAGATATTAAACTGTAATATTTCAATGTGAGAATCTACGGCTTTTCGATAAATGTATATCTTCATTCAATTTTTTTTTAGCTCTATTTCTTGAGTTTGAAACATGATGGGTAATATTGTAAATTACTGACTAATAAATATTTTTTGGTGTGGATATAATAAAAAAAGATAAGGTGTTAGTCTCGGCTAAAAATTAAACTTTAGTCGAAAATGGAATAAATAAATAAGATTTTAATCGTTTTGTCATATAAGGTTAATGTGTAGGATTTGTTACAAATTTAACTAGGATGGCAAAAATGAAAATCAAAATTGTAACAGCAGCAGTATTAGGTTTACTTGCAACCTCTACTTTTGCAGCACCAACAATCTACGGTGAAATCGACGCGAGTGTTGATTATTTACCAGAAAAAAATGCGACAAAATCAAACAAAGATGTTTGGGAAATTAGTTCGAACATCACCTTTATCGGATTCAAAGGTGATGAGAAATTAACAGAGCGTTTAAGTGCTGTTTATGCTGCTGAATGGGGATTCAGTGCAGATGGTGACAGCAGTGATTGGACTCAACGTAACCGTTTTGTTGGCTTAAAAGACAGCAAGTTGGGTACAGTGAAAATCGGTAAACATGACACACCAGTCAAGCAACTCTCTAGTGTTGTAGATACCTTCAACAACTATGTTGCTAACAAAGCAGATGTAACAGGGATTTTTACTGGCGAAAACCGTATTGATAATGTAGTGATCTATGAGTCACCTGCAGTCAAAGTTCTTGATGGTGCATTTAAATTTAATGCTTTACTGGCAACAGGTGAGGCGACTGGAATTAAGCAAAGCAGTGGTGGTGCCAAAGTTGAAGGTCAGGGCTTAGGTGATGCTTGGTCAGCTTCGGTAACTTATGAAAACCCACTTTTTGTTGCGGGTCTCGGTTATGACAAAGCGATCCCAAGTACGTTCTTAGGTAAAGGTATTTTAAATGCATCTGATCCTGAAATTGCAGGCGGATCAGTGTTTGCTGCGGCAAATACAGTTCGTGCGATTGGCCGATTAAATCCAATTGAAGGTTTAGCGCTTAAAGCACTTTATCAAAGTTCAGAAGTTGAAGAAACTTCTTATGCTGATGCGGGTGATGCAACTAAATGGGCTGCAAAAGCTAAAAATATTGATGATGCACAAGGTTGGTTAGTCGGTGCTGAATATAACATTCCACAGTCTAAAAACTGGACAGTGAAAGCTCAATACAGCCAAAACGATACCAGTTTCAAAGACAACAGTGCAGACTTCAAAGCTAAACAAGTCATCGCAGGTGCGGATTATGCATTTAGTAAGCAAGTAAAAACCTATGGTTATGCTGGCTATTTAACGCTTGAGCAAGCGGATAAAAAAGACAAGCAACCTGTAGGTGGCCTAGGATTAGAATTCAAATTCTAATCTTATCTTTCCCAAAGCACTCAAAAGTTATTTGTTTTGAGTGCTTTTTTATTATTTGAATGAATTATTAAGATTTAAATAATATATGAATATTGAAAATGATTATTGTTAACTCAATTATTGTTTTAAATTTTTTGAAAAAAATAATAATATAGATAAAATTTATTAAAATTGGTTGCTGAAAAATTAATCATTTAAGTCATTTTTAAGTTTCAGCTCCTATTTTAATGTCACCCAAAATTATCATTTCTATCTATTGTGACGATGACTATGCTGCTGAAAAAACTAAGGGCAAAGCCTATTTCGCTACTCACGTTTAACCTATTGCTTTCAATTTGGTTAGGACTTTTCTTAAATTTTGCTTTTTATGAAAAGCTTCAGTCGCTTACACCTTATACAGGTATTAAAGCAGGGTTATTCGTAGCCGCTTCAGCTGTAGTCGTTATCTCAGCATATTTCTTTCTTTTTCAATTTTTGAACTGGAAATGGACAGCGAAGCCTGTTGCAATCGCCATGGTATTTATTGGTGGATTTGCTTCATATGCTGTCAGCACATTAGGGGTGTTAATCACTTCAGATCAGATTCAGAATTTGATGCAAACAGATATCGCTGAAGCAAGAGATACGTGGTCGATACATTTGGTCACTTGGACACTGGGCATGACCGTATTACCGATTATTGCTATATTGATCGTAAAACTGAAATCTGAACCGATCTTGAAGCAGTTGTTGAAAAAGGTCATGGCGACGATTGTATCACTAGCGATGGTGGGTGGGTTATTGTTCGTGTTTTACGTGGATTTTGCGGCAATCTTCCGTGAAAACCGTGATTTAAAAGGAATGATCTCTCCACAAAATATGATTGCTTCTTTTGTGTCTTATTATAAAAAGAAAGCGCCTAAAGAAAATTTACCATTGGTCACTTATGGGACTGATGCAAAACTTGTAAAAGAAAATTCTGCTCGTCCGAAATTGATGGTTTTGGTGGTAGGTGAGACAGCTCGTGCTGAAAACTTTTCTTTAAATGGTTATGCGAAAAATACTAACCCGAAATTATCAAAGCAAGACATTATTAACTTCTCTCAAGTAAGTTCATGTGGTACAGCAACGGCTGTTTCATTGCCATGTATGTTCTCTGGTATGCCTCGTAAAGATTATGATGAAGGGCTTGCCCGTCATCGAGAAGGTTTACTTGATATCGCACAACGTGCTGGCTATAAAGTCACTTGGATTGATAATAACTCTGGTTGTAAGGGTGCTTGTGACCGCGTTGAGCAGTTTAAAATACCTGAACCTATCAAGCAAAAATGGTGTGAAGAAGGTGAATGTTTTGACGATCTTTTAATTGATAGTTTGAAAACATATATCGCAACTATTCCTAATAATGATACGCAACCTCGATTGATCGTTTTACATCAAATGGGCAGTCATGGACCTGCGTATTACAAACGTGTTCCGCCACAGTTCAAAGTCTTTAAACCAACTTGTGATACCAATGCGATCCAAGGATGTAGTCAAGATGCACTGATTAATAGTTATGACAATACCTTGTTGTACACTGACTATGTGTTAGATTCATTGATTGAAACATTAAAAAATACAACGCAGTATGAGACAGGTTTGTGGTATTTATCAGATCATGGTGAATCAACAGGTGAAAGTGGTATGTATCTACATGGTGCACCATATGCGATTGCACCAAGTCAGCAAACACATGTACCGATGTTGATGTGGTTCTCTGATGCGTGGAAGCAACAAGCCAGTCGTCAAGTCCAGTGTTTAACACAGCAAAAAACTAAAGCATTAAGCCAAGACAATTTATTCCCGACTTTATTGAGCTTGCTGAATGTCAAAACGAAAGTAATTGATTCAAAAAATGACATGCTGTCTGCATGTTCAAATTCCTAAGAATGAGGAAATCATGACTAAAATCTTGATGATCGAAGATGACTTTATGATCGCAGAGTCAACCTTGACTCTATTGCGTTATCATCAGTTTGAAGTGGAGTGGGTCAATAATGGTGTGGATGGTTTAACGATGTTGACCAAACAACCATTTGACTTAGTACTGCTAGATCTAGGATTGCCTCTGATGGATGGGATGCAAATCTTAAGACAGATTCGTCAGCGATCTTCTATACCTGTTTTAATTATCTCAGCGCGTGATCAACTCCAAAATCGAGTGGATGGACTGAATCAAGGTGCTGACGATTATTTGATTAAACCTTATGAGTTCGACGAATTACTCGCACGTATTCATGCTTTGTTACGACGTGGCGGTACTGAGAATGCACAATATAAACAACAAACCCAATTGCTCAAAAGTGGTGATTTAGTTCTAGATGTGGAACAACATTTAGCGACCTTTAAAGGGCAGCAGATTGAATTATCCAATCGTGAGTGGGCGATCTTGATTCCATTAGTCAGTCATCCCAACAAGATTTTTTCTAAAACAAATCTAGAAGATAAGTTGTATGATTTTGACAGTGAAGTCACGAGTAATACCATCGAAGTCTATGTCCATCATTTGCGAGCTAAGTTGGGTAAAGACTTTATTCGTACTATTCGTGGATTGGGCTATAGATTAGGACAAGCATAAGTATTATGAAGGTATCCAAGCAATATTCCCTCAAGAAAAGATTAATCTGGGGGACATCAGTTTTTAGTTTATTGCTTGGATGTTTATTAATTTTCACCGCTTATAAGATCGCTTTGCATGAAGTTGATGAGATCCTCGATACGCAAATGCAATATATGGCTGAACGGTCTACTACTCAGCCTTTAACCACCATCACCAGTAAAATCGAATTGCATCGGACTTATCACGAGGAAGATTTACTGGTTGATATTTGGGCGTACAAAGATCAAAGTCACTTATGGCATCAAACACATCTATTGATTCCACCAGTGAAGCAAGCAGGTTTTTACACGCAAGAAACACCACAAGGAAAATGGCGTGTTTATGTCATTCCTTTAAAAGATTATCAAATTCAAGTTAGCCAACAAGAGCAGGTACGCAAGAACTTCGCTTGGGAGTTGGCAGGCAGTATGTTTGTGCCATATGTGCTGTTACTACCTTTTGCAATTATTATCTTAGCATTCATTATTAGTCTCAGTTTAAAACCTTTAGAAGACTTCAAGGCCGAATTGCGCAGTCGAGATTCGGATGGCTTAGCACCGATTGATAGCCAAGATTATCCGCAAGAGTTGATTCCAACCATTGAAGAAATGAATCATTTGTTTGGACGAATCCAACAGGCACAGGCTGAACAAAAGCAATTTATTGCAGATGCTGCACATGAACTCAGAACACCTGTAACGGCATTAAATCTACAAACCAAGATTTTAATGAGTCAATTCCCTGAGCACGAAGCCTTAATTAATCTAAGTAAAGGATTGGCGAGGATTCAGCATCTGGTGACGCAATTACTGGCATTGGCTAAACAAGATGTAGGTTTAAATTTGATTGAGCCAAATACGGAGTTTCGTTTGAATGATGTTGCACTCAATTGCGTCGAGCAATTGGTCAACTTAGCCATGCAAAAAGAAATAGATTTGGGTTTTGAGCGTAATGATGTGATTGAAATGAATAGTTTGGAGTCAACGATTCATTCGATTATTTTTAACCTGATCGATAATGCGATTAAGTATACGCCTAATCAAGGCATCATTAATATTTCAGTCTATAGTGACCAAGACAATTTTGCATGTGTGCAAATTGAAGACAGTGGTGTTGGCATCGACCCTGAAAACTACGATAAAGTATTAAAACGTTTCTATCGTGTGCATCACCACCTAGAAGTGGGCAGCGGCTTAGGACTTTCCATCGTTGATAAAGCTATTCAACGTTTAGGCGGTACGCTGCAACTGTCTCGTAGTATTGATTTGGGTGGCTTATCCGTTTTAGTGCGCTTACCTAAAATTTTAAATCATCACTGAGTCACTTTGATTTAAGCATTGCTTTCTGCATGCTCTCGAAGATAACGCAGAAACAACACACATTTTTGGATGCGTTTACCATCATTGCCAACACGGTTTACGTTGAGTCTGAGCACCCAGTTTAAGCGTTTTCCAACTTTGCAAATGTCTTTATACACTTGTGGTTCAGCGAGTAGAGCTTGGTAAAGGATATAGCTTGCATCATTAAGCTGTTCAAATTCGAAATGATAGGCCGTCGAGAAAATATATAAAATCCAATCACGGACAAAACAATCGTGCAAGCTGAGCACAGATGCAGGATCAGTTTCGAAATCAATAAAACTAAAATGTCTTTCTTGATCGACTAAAATATTACGTGCAAAAGCTTCGCTTAAATAACCACCTTGCAAATGAACATATTGAACGGCTTGAATCGCTTGGGTAAATAAAGTGGTTTTAGCTGCTAAATCATCTTTGCAGTATGCAAGTGCTTGATCTAATTGTTTAACTTTACTTTGATGTTGAGCGCCAATATCTTCCAGTAAAATCCCTTTGTCAGAATGAGCAAGTACATTAGGTGTTGATACACCAAGTTGTTTGAGCTGTTGAATACGCTGATATTCACATCGAATCGCCGCCGCACCACCTTGATTCGGGACAGGCATAATGGCACCAAGATTGAAAATCTTGGCAAGCCATTTCAATGGCGTATATAACCATAGACCATGACGTTCAGATGCTTTTTTTAACCATACTTTACCAGTATCGAGCTTATAAGCCTGAATAGATGCTTGTTGGGTTTTTAAGGTATTGTCTAAAAAAGTCTGAAAGTCATCCATTCGCAGCAAACTATAATTAGGTGATTGTATAAGGGTATTTGAGTAATCACTTTACCACATCAGGCAAAACTTTCGGAGTATCAATTATGTTCGAGCGTATGAGATGGCGTTGGTAGGTTAAAGCATATACAGCAAGATTGATTGCAAAGCAGATCCACGCTGTCCATAAATTATGGCTGAGAAAATGAGCACCACGCATCATCTGCGCCCATCCCATCGCAAAACCAAGTAGGATACCTGCAAATAAATAAAACCATGCTCTTTTTTGTTCATCGAGTCGATAGACAAAATAACCTGTTACCAGTGCAAAGCCTGTACTAGCATGTCCACCAGGAAAACAATGTCCTGCTGTAGCAGAAAAATCCCATGTGAAGCCTGTGGTTGTTGCAGTCGTCATCGCCCAAGGACAAGCATGAGCAGCATTTGCTTTGATTAGCCCGATCACACAAGTACATAACATGCTGACCCAAAACATATAGCCATATTTCCAGCGCTTTGCTTTGAGTTTTTCAACTTTGAAAGATGCTATCCATAATAAGAAAAAACTAATGTAGACCAGCGTTAAAACCTTTTTGACATAGGTATGATTGAGTTTTGCTAGATACCAATCGCCTTTTAGCGCAAAATCACCAAATGTACCCACCCAAGGTTGGATTAGGTACATATCTATGTTGCCCCCTACAGGAAAGACCCACCACAAAATAAAAAAACTGATTAAAAGTAAGAAACTGGTCAGTAGAAAAAATGGCGTTTTAATAATCATAGGATTAAACGTCGAAAAGTAAACAATCTATGATTTATTAAACTGTTTTAATCTTAAACAGCTCTTAAAATTGACATAAAAAAAGCGGCGTTTCCGCCGCATAAAACATTAAAACTTAAAACATTGATTCTTCAGAATTCGCTGAAATCTTATGAATCGAAAGGTCAGCACCACGATACTCATCTTCTTGAGATAAACGGATGCCCATAGTGACTTTTAAAATGCCATATACGACAAAACCACCTACCAATGCGATGGCAACACCTAAGCCAGTTCCGATGATTTGAGAAATAATCGATACTCCACCCAAACCGCCAAGCGCTTGCTGGCCAAAGATACCTGCTGCAATACCCCCAAAAGCACCACAGACACCATGTAATGGCCAAACACCCAAGACATCGTCGACTTTGAGTTTGTTTTGCGTGTAAGTAAATAGATAAACGAACATGCCACCAGCAGCTCCACCAATAACCAATGCACCGATAGGATGCACGATGTCAGAACCAGCACAGATCGCCACTAAACCAGCTAAAGGACCATTGTGCAAGAAGCCTGGGTCATTTTTACCCATAAAGTTAGCTGCCAAAGTACCGCCAACCATCGCCATCAATGAGTTGATCGCAACTAAGCCAGAGATAGCATCAACACGTTGAGCACTCATTACGTTGAAGCCAAACCAACCTACGATCAAAATCCATGAACCTAAAGCAAGGAATGGAATAGATGAAGGAGGGTGAGCACTTACACGACCGTCATTTTTATAACGACCATTACGCGCACCTAACAAGATCACCGCAGCTAAGGCAATCCACCCACCCATCGCGTGTACAACCACAGAACCAGCGAAATCATGGAAAGTTGCACCAAAAGAGCTTTCAAGCCATTTTTGGAAACCATAGTTTCCATTCCAAATCATCCCCTCAAAGAACGGGTAGATCAGGGCAACTAGAAGTAAAGTTGCGATCGCTTGTGAACGCATTTTGGCACGTTCAGCAATACCCCCAGAGACAATCGCTGGAATGGCTGCAGCAAAGGTCAATAAAAAGAAGCAACGCATCAGGTTATAACCATGATCAGCAGCTAAAACTTCGCCTGCATGAAAAAAGTTTTGTCCATAGGCAATCCAATAACCAACAAAGAAGTAGGCAATTGCGGAAATGGCAAAGTCAGTCAGAATTTTACTGAGTGCATTGACTTGGTTTTTGTGACGAACGGTGCCTAGCTCTAAAAATGCAAAGCCTGCGTGCATTGCCAAAACCAGTACTGCACCGAGCAGTAAGAAAAATAGATCTACGTTTTGCATAGTGGTGCTCAAAAAAAGTGCTAAATTTTATTTTGGTGCAAGTATTTGATTCGTTTTTGCACCAAAATGGATTTAGTAAATCTAAAAACCAAGCTGTAGCGTCACAACTCAATTTGATGGATTTTGTGATGCAAAAAACGCACCAATTTAGAAAATAAATTGTAAATATGATGAAAATTGGTGCGTGTTGTCTGAAAAGCATAGGGCCTTAAAGATTGATACAAAGGAAGGCGAATCATTTGTATCAATAAAACACTTGAGAGCATGAGTTTGCACTTTGTTGGATTTAGTGTAGAAGTCTGAATCAGTTGCGATCAAATTTATTTGATTTTAATGAGTAGTTCATCTAATCCGAACATAATTCATAAAAAATACCTGATATATTTGAGAGATCAAAAAATCATTTGCGATAGGGAGCAATGAAAAAGAATATGTTCCAAATCGACACCTTTCGTAATCGTTTACTGATTGTATTTGCAGGCATGGCCCTTATTCTAGGGTTGTGTATTACCTTGTATATTGGATATAAAGCCTCAGCGCAAATGACTCAATCCAGTGGTCAAACGCTGTACGCGACGGCAAAAAATATTAGCAATACTTTGGCAAATTCTCTGACAGAACGCGAGCGGGAGATGGTGCTTTTAAGTGAGTCTCCATTTTTTATAGATACCGACTTTAAAAATCCTAAACTGCAATTGAAACTCGATCAAGTACAACAGTCGTATAAGTATTATGCATGGTTAGGAATTGCAAACCCTAGTGGGAAAGTAGAAGTTGCGGCCAATAAACTACTAGAAGGGGCAGATGTTTCAGCAAGACCATGGTTTATTGAAGGCTTGAAACATGTTTATTTGGGCGATGTACATGAAGCAGTTCTGCTTGCGAAAAAATTAAAAGCCATTAATCCCAATGAACCCATGCGTTTTATTGATTTTGCAACGCCAATCTACGACCCAAATACCAAAGTATTGAAAGGTGTTTTGGCCGCACATGCAGATTGGAGTTGGGCTCAGCAAGTTTTAAAAACAGCTTTGCCAGAAGATGCAGCTGAAAAAGGCATCGAGGTATTTATTGTCAATAAGCAAGGGGAGATTCTTTATCCCTATAAAAGTATTGGACAAGTTCAATTACCTGCGATCTCGCAGCAGCACAATCATTATTTTGTTGATACTTGGAATGAGGGACAGAAGTATTTGACCACAGATGTTGCCGTGATCTCAGATACAGAAATGAGCTTAGGATGGCATGTCATAATCCGTCAACCCGTGTCTACAGCACTTGCGGAGGTTCGTGCTTTACAGCAACAAATTGTGCTGATTGGTTTAATCGTCACCTTATTCATGCTTACTCTCACTTATCGCTTAGCCAATCGTTTTAGCCGTCCAATTGAAAATTTAGCGAAAAGTGCACATGCGGTCGAAGAGGGACAAGAAGATATTCATTTTGAGGTAAATAGTAGTATTCGAGAAATTACAGGTTTATCACAGTCTTTAAATAGCATGACTAAAACGCTGTTAACCCAAAAACATCAGCTCATGGATGCCAATATCACGCTTGAACAAAAGGTACAAGAACGCACGCAGGAACTCGAACAAGCCAATATTGAATTAGAAAAATTGGCTCGGTACGACGCATTAACGGAATTATATAACCGACGCGCACTCACGGATTATTTAGATTATTTGTACGCACAGTTTGCACGAAGTCATTTGGCTTATGCGGTGTTGTTAATGGATGTCGATTTCTTCAAAAAAGTGAATGATCAATATGGGCACGAAGTAGGCGACTTTGTTCTGAAAAGCGTAGCGCAACAGTTGTCCTCGACGGTGCGTGAGTCTGACTTTGTTGCCCGTTATGGTGGTGAAGAGTTTGTAGTGTTGTTACCTGCTACATCGCTTGAAGGGGCAGTAGCTTTGGCGGAAAATCTGCGACAGGCGGTAGAAAATGCGCCTATTTTGGATCATCATCCAATTTCCATCAGCATCGGAGTGAGTGTGGTACAGGCTGGGGATAGTGATGCACAGGCTGCGATGCGTCGTGCCGACCAATATTTGTATCAAGCTAAAGCACAAGGTCGTAACCGAGTGATTGGAGCTTAATTGCCTGCTTAGTGATGTAGCAGATCGGGGTGATCTGTTACACTACGACCTTCTGTTTTATCTTCTTCTGTTGCATGTCTTTCGATATAAAAATAAGCCGATCATCTAAAGATGAACCTTCACCACAGCAGAAAAAGCTGAATCGCCTGATTGCTCAAATTGAACAGCAAAAAATCAGCCTTGCTGCATGGCAGAATGCACAAGCTGAGATTCAACAGCACACACGGCAAAAGCTGATGCCTGTGTATAGCGAGCTGCATGAAATCCTGTTTCAGCAGTTAGATCAGCTTTGGATGCTGTTACAACAGCATGAGTTTTCCAAAGCGGATATGCAGCAACTCGATGAGAAAATCGCACAACTTGCCCGTATGTTGAAACGTTCACAAATGTTGAATGAAGTACAGCTCTCACTTGTGAAGCAGATCGATACTTTTTATCAGCAACATGCCCAGCAATCCGTTAAAAAGAATAAAAAAGTACAGTCAGCCAAGTTTGAACTTCATGAAAGCTCTGACCAAAGTTCAGAATTTGAACAAGATGACTTTGAGCAGTATGCTGCCGAGCAACAACAGGCACGAGAACAAGCTAAGCAACTGAGGCAGCAACAGAAACGTGAACAAGCTGAGCAGATGGCAACGCAGTCGCTGAAAACGGTTTATTTAAAAATTGCTGCCATGATTCACCCCGACCGTGAGCAAGATGAAACCAAGAAAGAAGAAAAAACTGAGTTGTTCCAACAGGCGAGTCAGGCTTATGAACAGCAGGATTTGTTTTATTTATTGAAACTTCAATTACAGCTTGAACAGAATAAAGGTCTAGGAACTAAAGAGCTTTCTGCGGAGCAAGTGAAGTTTTATAAATTGGCATTGGATGCACAAAGTCAGCAGCTTGAAAGTCAAATTGAAGAGATTTTAGATTCTTTTCAGTTGGCGAAGAGAGTAAAAGCCGAGCATCTTCATATTAATGATGTGTATAAAGCTATAGATATTGATTGTGCTGAATTAAAGCAGCAGTTGAAATGGGAAAAAGAGCGTTTAAAGCATATGAAAAAGGTGAGTGGGGTGGAGATGTTGTTGGGGCATGGGGCGCTTTGATTTTACCTCACCCCCTTGCGAAGCAGTGCTTCTCATCCCTAAGGGAGAGGTAATAATAAAAATGATAGACCCACAATTATTAGAATTCGCAAAAACCATGCGTAGTAATGCGACAGATGCCGAAAATCTGATGTGGCAATTGCTTCGCGCTAAACGATTTATGAATCTGAAATTTCGCCGTCAGCATGTGATTGCACCATATATTGTAGATTTTTATTGTCATGAATTAGGTTTGGTTATTGAGTTAGATGGTAGTCAGCACGGTACTAACGATGGAAAAGAATATGACGCTGAACGAACTAAGTTTTTAGAAGCTTTGGGTTTGAAAGTCTTGCGGTATTGGAATCATGATGTGTTGCATCAAACGGATATAGTTTTGGAAGATTTGTGGCGGAGATGTTCTGAATTAAAACGGAACTCTCGCTAACCTCTCCTAGAAGGAGAGGGAATATTTAACTAATTCAGCTCGGTAATTTGAGTATTTTCATTAATTATTAAATCAGCAGATTGCTCACTAGAATCTGATTTTTTATTAGCTATTCCAAAAGGAATATGTACAGAAGCAATACTATCAGCTGTTTTTTCTAAATGGCTGACTTGATCATCAAAGAAAATATGGGGATTTAAAATTTCTAAAACTTTGCGTTTTTCTATGCCTCCCAAGAAAAATGCTTCATTTATTGTATCTATACCCCATGATCTCAAAGAATTAATAACTCTTTTATGTGCAGGAGCATTTCTTGCTGTGACAATCGAAAGTCTTAATCTACTTCTATAATCAGAATTTTGTGACTGATATTTAATTTCCTCTTTCTGTAGAGTCGAGAGTTCTTTTAATAATTTATGTAAAGGACCAATATTTGCAGGTTGGTTGGCTAAATTTTCTTCATTTTCAATAAATGCTGAAAGTCCATTTTCTTTATAGACTTGTTCTGAGGAATCATCTGCGATGACACCATCAAAGTCGAAAGCGATTCGTAATTCTTCATCGTGCTCAATATCAAAAATATTGCCTTTTAGAATTAAGCCAGCAGGGTAACCAGCGGTAATTGCTTGGTTTACATCAGTTTCATTAGCAGACAAAAATAAACTGATATTCAGAGCATCAATATATTTATGAGGTGTTCGACCTTGTAAAAAAATTGCTCTTTTTATATTTAAGCCATAATGCTCGATAGAGTTCATAACCCGTAAACCAGTGTTTGGGTCATTTCTAGAAAGTAAAATAACCTCTACAAATGGCTTATCTTTAGGAAAAATACTATTTAAACTTAGAAGGCGCTGAATAAAAGGGAATGCGACGCCTAAGTCTAGAATCACATTTTCATTTTTATGCTGGTATTCTCGGTATACAAGTTCACCTTTTGTTCTAAATACTTCATCGGATTCTTCTAAATTAAATAATGCACTTGAAGCTAAACCGATAACGAGTTTTTGTTCTAAATCATATCCACTCATTTAATTACTCCTTTAGCTTCAATTTTTTGACCATTAATTGATAATTCAATATTAATAGGTTGATTATTATTGATTTTTTCAAAATCTTTAATTTGAATGTTTAGTGGGGTAGCTGTATTAATAATTGGTTTATCAGCTGAAAAATAAATTTCTTGCTTAGCCGCTTCTTTATGAGTAGGAAAACCTCGTAAAAAACTTTCATTCAAATTTTTATCTTCTAGCCATTTGTTTGGGAACCATAATGTAGATATAAATAATAACCCCCACGCTATCATAAAAAATCTTCCAACACGAATTGGAATTTTACTTACAGATGGTTTATTTAAAATTAGTTCTCTACTATAGATAATTTTTAAAAATGTAAAGTAAATTATAACTCTTAGATTTAAGATGTAATTCCAAAAATTATTTAGTTTGCTCGTAAAACTTTCATCTTTAGTATTCCTATCTAATTGCTTTATAACATCATTATTTATTTCAGATTGCTCTGTAGAGAACAATTGATAAAATTCAGTTAGATTATTATCTACAGCAAGATTCTTATCATCTTTTTTATAAAATTTTAAAAGATGCTGTTCTATAGTTTCTAATTTTTTCTCCCAAAATTCTTGCCAATATTTAGCTCCCGCCGCTACAGCAGTCTGAGAATAGGCAACATAAAATCCTACCTAACAAAGAATTAGATGGACGTATGGGACAGTATTGCTTGAGTAAATTAAGCATGCAAATAAAACACCCTGAAATATCATAAAAAAATTATTTCTTTGAACTAATTGTCCAATTTCTAAGTTTCTTGTTGCTATCGTAATTTCATAAACACTTTTTAATCGACTTAGATGTTCTTCATCCTTTGTTTTCTCAAATGGATTATTTTGACCTTCAATTACAATATTATTGTTAACAGTTCTATTATCGTTATTAGTGATATTTTTGGTAAAAAAGTCTTGGAAAAAATCTTTCATATGGTTAAAAATAAAGGGCTGAATATTCAGCCCTTTATACACAAAATAGATTAAATTAACAACACATTAAAGCGCAGCAATTTGCTCCATACTTGCTTTAATTTTACTTAACTGATCAGCAAACTCAGCGAGTTTCACTTTTTCACCTTCAACTACGGCTGCTGGTGCTTTAGCGACAAAACCTTCATTTGCAAGTTTATTGGCAATTTGATCATGCTGCTTTTGAACCTTATCCAAGTCCTTCTGCAAACGACCCAATTCAGCTTTAGGGTCAATTAAGCCTTTCATCGGTACAAATACAGAGGCATGGCTTACAACACTTGAGCATGAAAGAGGTGGCTCTTGCTCATTGGTCAAGAACTCAATGCTTTCAACTTTTGCGAGTGCTTTGAACAACGCTTCGATACGGATGATTTGTTCACGTTCTGCATCAGAAATATTCTTAAGCAATACTGGCAATAAACGCGCATTACCCAAGCCCATTTCACCACGGATGTTACGCACCGCACCGATCAAACCTTGTAACCACTGCATGTCCGCTTCAGCTTGCTCATTGATTTTCTCTTGAGCAGGCACAGGGTATGCCGCAGTCATAATGGTTTCGCCTTGAATGCCGAGCATTGGCGCAAGGGTCTGCCAAATTTCTTCAGTCAAGTACGGCATAATTGGGTGAGCTAAACGTAAAGATGCTTCCATCACCGCAAGAAGTACACGGCGCACTTCAGCTTTACGCTCTTCAGATACATTGGCATCATTGAGAACAGGCTTAGTTAACTCAACGTACCAGTCGCAGTATTCATTCCAGATAAAGTCATAGATCGCTTGTGCAGCAAGGTCTAGACGATATGTTGCAAATGCTTGATGTACCGCAGCTTCTGCTTTTTGCAAACGGCTGATGATCCACTGTTCTGGAAGTTCCCAAAGATCAGGGCGTGCTTCTTGACCAACCGTTTGACCTTCAACATTCATCAGAACGAAACGAGTTGCGTTCCAAATCTTGTTACAGAAGTTACGGTAGCCCTCAACACGTTTTAAGTCGAACTTGATGTCACGACCTGTGTTTGCAAGCGCACAGAAGGTGAAACGTACTGCGTCCGTACCATAAGCATTGATGCCCTCTGGGAATTCTTTACGAGTTGATTTCTCAATCTTCGCAGCATCTTTTGGATTCATTAAGCCAGTAGTACGTTTCGCAACTAGGCTTTCTAAATCAATACCGTCGATCAAATCTAATGGATCAAGGACGTTACCCTTAGACTTCGACATTTTCTGACCTTCACCATCACGTACTAAGCCGTGAACGTAAACCGTCTTGAATGGAACTTGTGATGAACCATCTTCATTCTTCATGAAGTGCATGGTCATCATGATCATACGTGCAACCCAGAAGAAGATAATGTCAAAACCAGTCACCAACACATCTGTTGGATGGAAGGTTTTAAGGAAATCATTTGCTGCATCTTTTTGTGCGTCGCCAGTCCAACCTAAAGTTGAGAATGTCCACAGTGCAGATGAGAACCATGTGTCCAAAACGTCTTCGTCTTGTTTCAGTTCTACGTCAGCAGCGATGTTGTTTTTGCTACGAACTTCTTCTTCGTTGCGACCCACGTAAATGTTGCCTTCTGCATCATACCAAGCAGGGATACGGTGCCCCCACCAGAGTTGACGAGAGATACACCAATCTTGAATATCACGCATCCAAGACATATACATGTTGGTGTATTGCTCAGGAACAAATTTGATACGACCATCTTGAACTGCTTCAATTGCAGGCTCAGCAAGTGGTGCAATTTTCACATACCATTGGTCTGTCAATAATGGTTCAACGATCACACCTGAACGGTCACCGCGTGGTGCTTTTAAATCATAAGGTTGAATTTGATCTAACCAGCCTTCAGCCTCAGCTTGTTCAACCAATTTCTTACGTGCTGCAAAACGCTCTAAACCGATATAGTCAGCAGGCGCAGGAAGTAGTTGTGAAATTTGCTCACCCGCTTTAGCGATGTATTCAAACTCAGCCAAAACTTCTGCATTTTTGTTGAAGATATTGATAATCGCTAGACCACAACGTTTACCTACTTCATAGTCATTGAAGTCATGCGCAGGCGTGATTTTTACACAGCCTGTACCGAAATCTTTTTCAACGTATTCATCAGCAACAACAGGAACTAAACGACCTGTGATCGGTAGAACAATGTTTTTACCGATAAGGTGTGCATAGCGTTCATCTTCAGGATGTACCGCTACGGCTGTATCGCCCAACAATGTTTCAGGACGTGTCGTTGCAACTACAAGGTAGTCATTGCCATCTTTGGTTTTAAGCGACTTGTCTTCAAAGAAATATTTAAAGTGCCACAATGAGCCTTTTTCTTCTTTGCTTTCAACTTCAAGATCAGACAGGGCAGTTTGTAGTTTTGGATCCCAATTCACCAAACGCTTACCACGATAGATCAAACCATCTTCGTGAAGTTTAACAAACACTTCTTTTACAGCATTGGATAAACCTTCATCCATCGTGAAGCGTTCACGTGACCAATCGACTGATGAGCCTAAACGACGGATTTGACGTGTAATTGTTCCGCCTGATTGTTCTTTCCATTCCCATACTTTGTCGATGAACTTTTCACGACCTAAGTCATGGCGGTTAATCCCTTGTAGACCAAGTTGACGCTCCACAACCATCTGTGTTGCAATTCCAGCATGGTCGGTTCCAGGTTGCCACAAGGTATTTTTACCCATCATACGGTTATAACGAGTCAGTGCATCCATGATGGCATTGTTAAAGCCATGACCCATGTGCAAGCTACCCGTAACGTTTGGTGGTGGAATCATGATACAGAATGATTCACCTTGACCTGATGGTTTGAAATAACCGTTTTGTTCCCAGATTTGATACCACTTCTTTTCGATCTCGGTTGGATCGTAAGTTGTTGCGATATTTTGAGCAGATTGAGCGTCAGTCATAGTACAGAAGATCAAAATAGAATAAAAAATTGCATCTATTGTAGCAAAAAATCCTCGCTTCTGTAGGCATTTCGGTCATGTGGATCGGTTTCAAATCTAAGCAGATGCATTCTTATTTAGATCGATCCATCCAAGTGATCAACTTGTTATGTGTCATCATAAATTAGCCTTACTTTTTCAGTTTAAAAAATAAGTGGTATGTCTCCGAATGAGAGTAGATACGATGCTGTATGTGCTTAATTCAGAAAGCCGACGAAATGCGGTGGTTTTTTAGACAAAAACGTTAAATTTATGTGTACTGGATCACATAAATAAAAGATGTAGATGCATAAAACAACAATATAAAAATGCGAACATAATAGGCATAACGGGTATGAGCTATTCAATTTTGTTGAAAATTGACCAAGGTACACATGGACGATTCGAAGCTATTCGTCAGCAGTTAAATCTAGGGATCAAAGAAAGTCAGTCACGTGTATTGGGTGAGGTTCTTTCAGAAATTGCATGTGATATCGTCGAGCAAGTTTTTTCTGTGTTATTGATTCAAAATCGTCAACCAACTTTGCTTTCACAAAAATACACTGCTGAATCTGAGAAGGTGATTCAGCAAATTCTTGCTGCTGTGCGTAAATATATGCCGTGGTCAATCGCATTATTTAGCAATTAACGTTTATGTCCTTTTGTGAATTATTTTTCGGATATGATCAAATATCACGATGAACAGGTCTATGTATCTTATCCGATTGATCGTGGATTGGTTCAACAGGTACATTCATTAGCCAATCGACTTCATAATAATGAAATTCATGACATGGTAGATGTTTTTCAGACCCTGATTCAAATCGTGGACTCAGGGGTGACGAATCTAATTCGAGAGCCAAAGAAATGACTGAATTTCAATATGATGATTGATAAAACTTTAAATGGTGTCATCAATATGACCGCAGATTTAAGTTATAAGCGATTGGAAAAAATGAGTGATCAAGTCGATAGTAGTGCGGCATCAGATTGTGTGAATCACTTTTTGGCATTTATGCATGTTGATCGTGAATAGAATGTGGTAAATTCAGCATTTGAAAAGCCAAAAATGAAAGAAAAACAGAATCTAAGGATGAATAAGGGCTTATTGAATAAGCCCTTATTTTATGGAATCTAGAATAGGGTGATTAGAATGAACACTGCCGTTTTTTTAAATATTCATGCCGATACATACGCGCGATTTGCTCACATCCGTACGCAGCTCTTACAGGGTAGTAAAGAAAGCCAAGCAAATGCTTTGGGGGCAGTTTTATCTGAAATTGCATGTGAAGTGATAGAACAAGTTTTTATGGTGCTATTGCAAGACAATCAACATCATTCACTCACAGGTGAATCTGAAAAAGTGATTCAGCAGATTTTAGAAGCAATCCGAAAATATATGCCATGGTCAGTGTCATTCTTTGGGAATGATCGTCTAGTTCCATTGATTGAACATTTATCTAAAACAATTCGAGTTGAAGATGAGTCGGTATATATGACTTATCCGATTGAGCAACAGTTGACTCAACAGGTTAAAGCTTCGAGTCAAAAATTAGCTGAAGGGGAAAGTCGGGAAATTGCCAATTCACTGAAGTTGCTCACAGAAGTGATTGATGTAGGTGTCACTCATTTAATTCGTGAGCCGAAAAAGAGCCTAAAATTTAATTTTGTAGTCGATAAAACCTTAAATGGCGTCATTAATATGACGACACATTTAGGGTATAAGCGTTTAGAAAAATTAGGTACTAAACTTGATCAACAAGCTGCGGCAACTTATGTAGATCACTTTCTTAAATTTATGCGTTACCCTGCATAAATAAAGGAGATATATGACATGGCGAAACTTAAAAGTCTTGAAAATAAAGTCGTATGGATTACAGGTGCATCTTCGGGCTTAGGTAAAGCTTTGGCACGAGAGTGCGCTTTACAAGGTGCTCAAGTGGTACTGACCTCACGTCGCTATGATGAATTGGAGTCTGTTCGTGTTGGTTTACTCAAGCCTGAACAACATCTTTCGATTGCAGCAGACATTACGGATGAATCACAAGTACGTCATGCCTATGAACAAGTTCTCGCGTGTAAAGGACGTATTGATTGGCTGATTAATAATGCAGGTTTGAGTCAACGTGCATTGATTCAAGATACGACTATGCAAACTGAACGTGCGATCATGGAAGTAGATTATTTTTCACAAGTGTTTTTTACCAAAACTGTGTTACCAACCCTGTTAAAGCAAAAATCTGGACGAGTTGTTTTTGTATCGAGCGTTGCGGGTCTATTAGGCACCCAATATCGAGCAAGTTATTCTGCAGCGAAAGCAGCGATTCACATGTGGGCAAATAGTTTACGTGCTGAGGTTGTGAAAGCAGGTGTGGAAGTTTCTGTTGTCTTCCCTGGTTTTGTGAAAACCAATGTTTCGTTTAATGCTTTAAATGGTGAAGGTAAACCACAAGGACATCAGGATGAAGCGATTGAAAATGGACTTGAAGCCGATGTATTTGCTGAACGAGTGGTGAGTTCATTAATGGCAGGTGATGAATATATTGTTGTTGGCGGGAAAAAAGAACAACTCGGAGTATTGGTCTCTCGCTTATCACCAAGCTTGTTATATAAAATGATTCGTAAAACACGAGTTAAATGATAGTGCAAACACCTAAGAAAGCCGTTTTTAATTGGAGTGGCGGAAAAGATTCTGCCCTCGCACTTTATACTGTCTTACAGCAAAAACAATTCGAAGTGGTTGCTTTGTTGACCACAGTCAATGAGGAAACGGAATTGTCATCTATGCATGCGATTCCATTTTCATTATTGATGAAACAAGCTGAAAGTATAGGTATTCCACTTTACCCTGTATTTTTACCCAAGAACCTGCCTGTTTATGAACAGCGCATGTTAGATGCTGCTCAGCATTTCAAGGCACAGGGGGTAGAACACTTTATTTTTGGTGATATTTATCTCAGTGACGTGCGTAAATATCGAGAAGACCGTTTACATCCTTTAGGAATTGAAGTGGTCGAGCCAATCTGGAATCTTGATTCGACTGAAGTGATGCAAAACTTTTTGGATTCAGGCATTAGAACTAAAATCATCGTCACAGATGCCAGTAAATTGGATCGTTCTTTTATTGGTCAAGATATAGATGCAGCATTGATAGAACGGATGCCTGAGGATGTCGATATCTGCGGAGAAAATGGCGAATACCATACTTTTGCTTATGCTGGAGCATTGTTCAAACAACCCGTTGAATTTGAGATTGTAGAAACTCGTCAAATGTCTTATGACTTTAAATTAGAGAATGGGGAAGAAAAAACCTATCACTATTGGCAAGCGATTTTTGCAGGGTAACGGAGTTGTCCTGATGCAGCATGTGCAACAGGACATACGTCTTCAAGATGGCTGATAGATCGCTGTTCCATATGCAAAGACTTCAACCATCCCACCTTGCATACCGAGTTCAGTTGTGCTGAGACGAACCCCCATGATATGGCTAGCACCAATTGCATGTGCTTCTTGTTTGAGTCGAATGATTGCTTCACGTCGTGCTCGTTCAACAATACTTTCATAACTGGTCAGACGACCACCTAGAAAATTTCTAATTGTCGCAAGCACATATTTAAAGTAGTCATGTGAAATGACGACATTGCTACTTACCAGTTGTCCATTTGATTCAGTTTCGACGAATCGATTGCTATCAATGCGAATATGAGCAAATTGTTTTTCTTTTTCATCCAATTCACGCAGATGTTTTTGTTCGATATGACGACCGAATCCCCAACCTACAGTGAACAGAATTAAGAAAAGAACGATTTGTAAAATTAAACCATCCATATATTTGCCTATGCACTAAATGGGTCTGGAAGTGTGGGTGCTTTAGGTTGAACAATAACCGCAGTGCCGTAAACAAAAAGTTCTGATGCGCCTTGTGCGATATTTGATGTCGAGAAACGAATACCGACGATAGCGTTGGCACCTAAAGCACGTGCTTTATCGATCATACGTTGTGTCGCTTCTTGGCGAGATTCTTCAAGCAACTCTGTATAGCCTGTTAGTTCACCACCAACAATGTTTTTTAATCCTGCCATAAGATCTCGACCAACATGTTTACTGCGTACCGTACTGCCGTAAACGACATCTAGCTGACGTAAAATCTCGTGACCAGGAACTGATTCTAAACTGCTTAATAACATAGCGTTTTTCTAAGTCTTTAATATTTCAGTATTGAAGATAAGAAATATTCCGCATGCATGCAATAAAAAAGCTCACCGAAGTGAGCTTTTTTATGACAAAGTTTTTTATTATTGAGCGCTATTTTTTTCAGCGCTAGATGGTTGGCGTGCAATCGTCTCAGTTGAAGACGCTTTGAGTCCACCACCCAATGTTTTGTAAAGCTCAACTTGGTTGTTCAGGTTTGCCTGCTGTAACAGCAGTAAACCTTGCTCAGCCGAATACGCTGAACGCTGGGCATCCAACACGGTTAAATAACTATCAATACCTGCACGGAAACGGGCGTTAGACAGCTTATAGGTAGTGTTGGTTGCATCCACTAAACGGCGTTGCGCGGTTAAACGATCACCAATGTTGGCACGGGTTGCCAAGGCATCATTCACTTCACGGAAAGCAGATTGAACTGACTTTTCATAGTTTGCCAAGGCAATTTTCTGATCAGTCTCTGAAATCTTGATGTTGGCTTTACGTGTACCCCAATCGAAGATTGGCAAGCTAATATTTGGCCCAATTGACCAAAGCGCGTTGCCAGATTTAAACAAATCACTTAAATCTGTTGATGCATAGCCTGCTGAACCCGTCAAACTAATCGTTGGGAATAGTCGTGCTTTCGCAGCACCTATATTTGCACCCGCAGCACTCAGTTGATACTCAGCCACTTTGACGTCAGGACGATTATTGAGCAAGTCACTTGGTAAACCAGCACTTAAAGCGCTTTGTTTGGTAATTTGAGAAATTTGCTGTTGTGGCAATAAGTTTTGAGGAACTGTTTGACCAACAAGTAAATTTAACAAGTTTTGTGCTTGTGCGATCTGTGTTTTGTAGTTGGCAACATCATTACGTGCGGTTTCAACCGAAATTTGCGCCTGACGTAATGGAATCTCACTATCAATTCCGACATCGAAACGTTTTTTGTTCAAGTTAAACGACTCTTGCTGTGCTTTGAGCGTTTGCTCTGCAAGTTTGAGTTGTGCACTGGCGAATGAATAATTCAACCATGCTTGTGTCACTTGTCCAATTAAGCTGATCTGAGTTGCATCACGTGAACTTTGTGTCGCAAGATAACTATCTAAAGCAGCGTCTTTCAAGCTACGAACTCGACCCCAGAAATCTAACTCGTAAGCCGTTAAACCTAAGCCAACTTGGTAAGTCGAGTAGGGGTTGTTTGGATCACGAGATGGCGTGACTTGGCGAACCGCACTACCACTTGCCCCAATCGTTGGTAATTGGTTGTTTTCTGAAATTTGGTACTGCTGTTGAGCTTTTTGAATATTCAACGCCGCTGTACGCAAGTCACGGTTATTGGCAAGTGACATATCAATCACTTGTAATAAACGAGGGTCAGCAAAGAAGTCTTTGTAGCCTTGTTCTGCGATAGAAGTTCCAGAAGCATTACTATATGACGCAAAGCTTTCAGGAATCGCTGTGTTCACAACAGGCTCTGGCCCACGCATGCTTTGGCAGGCAGCCAAAGACAGCGCGAGTGCAGAGATTGCAATGCCACGACTGGAAATAGACCAAACAGTTTGCATCACGATCAATGCTCCTGAGTATTTAAAGTTTTAGGTTTGTACTTAAAGATACTACGAATCCACACGAAGAATACAGGGATGAAGAAGATACCTAAAAGTGTTGAAGAAATTACGCCACCCAGTACACCATAACCAACAGAATGTTGACTACCTGCACCCGCACCACTTGCAAGGGCTAATGGTAAAACACCAAATCCGAATGCAAGTGTAGTCATGATAATCGGACGTAAACGCATTTTTGCAGCATGTAATGTTGCTTCAAATAACTCTTCGCCTTTTTCTTGCAGCTCTTTTGCAAACTCTACGATCAAGATCGCATTTTTTGCAGAAAGACCAATCACGGCTACGATTGCGACTTGGAAATAAATGTTAAAGGATAAGTTTGGATCACCTTTAATTACCATTCCTAACCATGTCATCGTGAAAGCACCAATAATACCTAGTGGTACAACTAACAATACCGAAATTGGAATCGCCCAGCTTTCATACAATGCTGAAAGACACAGGAACACGATCAATAATGAAAGAATGAGTAATGGAACTGTTTGGTTACCAGAATCACGCTCTTCCAAAGATAAGCCTGTCCATTCATAGTCGAAACCTTGTAAGCCCATCGATGGTAACTTACCAATGATTTCTTCCATTGCTAACATCGCGTCACCTGAGCTGACACCTGGTGCAGGAGAACCTTGAATGTTCACAGAAGATACGCCGTTGTAACGTTCTAAACGTGGTGAACCATACGTCCATTCACCTTTAGCAAAAGCTGAGAATGGAACCATTTCACCTTTGTTATTGCGTACATACCATTTGTTTAGGTCTTCAGGCATCATGCGAGTATCGGCTTCACCTTGAACATAAACTTTTTTCACACGACCACGATCAACGAAGTCATTGATATAAGAACCACCCCAAGCCATGCTCATGGTGCTGTTAATATCACTAATACTCACACCCATTGCACCAGCTTGCGCTTGGTCAACTGTGATTTTGTACTGAGGAGTATCCTCTTGACCATTCGGACGTACACCTGCAAGACGTTTGTCTTGTGATGCCATACCTAAAATAGCGTTACGAGCAGCGATCAGTTTTTCATGACCTTGACCACTTACATCTTTCAACTGAATATTAAAACCAGACGATACGCCCAATTCAGGCATTGCAGGAAGCTGTAATGGCATGATGTAAGATGCATCTTTTACGATCATGTTCAATGCCATACCACGTTGAATGATGGCACCAATTTGTGATTCAGGTGTTGTACGCTCGCTCCAGTCTTTCAATTTGATGAAAGCAAGACCAGCATTTTGACCAACCCCTGTAAATGAGAAGCCAGACACAGTAAAGATCGACTCTACATGCTCTTTTTCCTTATTTAAGAAGTAATCAGTCATAGTGGTGATGACTTTATCTGTTCTTTCAAGACTTGCACTCGGTGGTAATTGAACAAGTGTCATAACAACACCTTGGTCTTCTTCAGGTAAGAAAGACGAAGGCAACATCTTGTATAAACCAACTAAAGCAGCAATAACAATGATATAAATGACTCCAGAGAACAACTTATGATGGGTCATACGGTTGACGCCACCTTGATATTTCTCTGAAAGTTTTTCGAACCCACTATTAAAACCACGGAAGAAACGCGCAAAGATACTGTTGCTTTGTTCTTTGTTTGGATCGTGTTGTTTTAATAACGTTGCACAAAGGGCAGGGGTAAACGTTAACGCAACGATCAAAGATAAAATCATTGCCGTTACTAAAGTGATAGAGAATTGACGGTAAATTACACCAGTTGTCCCCCCGAAGAAGGCCATTGGTACGAATACCGCCGTTAATACACTAGTGATACCAATCAAAGCACCAGAAATTTGACCCATCGACTTTTCAGTAGCAGGTACAGGTTCAAGGTGTTCTTCTTGCATAACACGTTCGACGTTCTCGACGACTACAATCGCATCATCGACCAACAGACCAATCGCAAGCACCATCGCAAACATGGTGAGCGTGTTGATTGAGAAGCCGAAAATATTGATTACCGCAAAAGTTCCCAATACAACTACAGGGACTGCGAGTGTCGGAATGATCGTCGCACGCCAGTTCTGTAAGAACAGGAACATGACGATAAATACCAGAACAACAGCTTCAATCAGTGTTTGTACTACACTTTCAATCGAAAGCTTAATGAATGGTGTCGTATCGTAAGCAAGTTTATCTTTTAAACCACTTGGATAGTTAACACGTAATTCTGATAAACGTTTTTCAACTGCAGCAGCTGTATCTAGCGCATTTGCACCCGTCGCAAGTTTAATCGCGACACCACCTGCAGGATTACCATTGAACTTAGAGTCAAACTGATAGTTGTCTGAACCTAACTCAACACGTGCAACATCACTTAAACGCACTTGTGCGCCATTAGCAGCATTTTTTAGGAAAATGTTTTTAAACTGCTCTGGAGTCTGCAACATACTTTGTGCATTAACTGTCGCATTTAAAACTTGTCCCTGAACTGCTGGGGCACCACCTAATTGACCTACCGCAACTTGCGAGTTTTGTGCACGAATAGCAGTTGCAACATCATTTGGCGTCAAGTTAAAGCTAGTCAGCTTTGCTGGATCTAACCAGATACGCATTGCATATGAACCACCAAATACTTGGAGTTCACCTACACCTGCCACACGACTCAGTGGCTCAGAAATATTTGAGTTCACATAATCTTTAATGTCAGAAGCAGAAAGGCTGTTATCTGGCGAATAAAATGCAATAACTTGCAAGAAGCTTGCACCAGACTTCGTCACTTTTACACCTTGACGTTGTACGTCAGCAGGTAACAGTGCTGTTGCTGATTGCAGTTTGTTTTGAACTTGTACTTGGGCGATATCAGGATCAATGCCTTGTTCGAAGTTTAAGTTGATCGATGCTTGACCATTACCCGCACTGTTTGAAGAGATATAACGCAAACCATCCAAACCATTCATTTGCTGTTCAATGATTTGAGTAACCGTATTCTCAACAGTCTGAGCTGAAGCACCTGGATATGTTGCAGAAATTGTCACCGTGGGCGGTGCAATTGTTGGGTATTGCGCAACTGGCATTTTGGTGAGGGTGAGAATACCCGCCAGCATAATTACCAGTGCTATCACCCATGCAAAAATTGGGCGATGGATAAAAAATTGAGCCATGCAATCTACCCCTTAAGCTTGTGAAGTAGCTTTTTGTTCAGCTTTTGCTGAATCGGCTTGCTTTTGTTGTTCAGCGGCGGCTGGTGGTGTAGCATTTTGACCTTGTGGTGCTTTTGCCTGTGGCTGGTAAGGTTTTACAGAAACTTGCTGGCCTTCCTTAACCTTGGCAACACCATCAACCACAATCTTGTCACCCGCCTGTAAGCCATCGGTGACAATCCAGTCCTGAGCTTTCACACCAACCGTTGTGATTGGGCGCGCTTCAACCGTATTCTTCGCATTTACAATCAAGGCAATCGCCTGTCCTGTTGGTAGACGTGACACAGCCACCTGTGGAATCAGGTAGGCATTTGGAATGATGCCCTGTGAAATCTTGGCAGTTGCATACATACCTGGTAACAACAGGTGGTTTGGATTTGGGAAAACGGCACGTAAAGTGACTGATCCTGTTTCAGGGTTAACACTCGCACCAGAGAATGCGAGTTGTCCTTCGATAGGATAATCTGAACCATCTTCAAGTGTGAGTTTGACGCGCGTATTATTACTACTATCTAAACTACCTTTACTCAACTGCTGACGTAAACGGAGCATTTCAGCACTTGATTGATTGATATCTACATAGATTGGATCAAGTTGTTGGATTGTCACCAACGGATCTGCTTGGTTTGCAGTAACTAAAGCACCAGAAGTTACCGAAGAACGACTAGATTGCCCTGAGATTGGTGCGCGAACAGTTGAATAACCTAAAGTAATTTCAGCATTTTTCAATGCTGCCTGAGCTGCAGCTACATCAGCTTCAGCCAATTTTACTTGAGCATTAATATCATCATATTCTTGTTTAGAAACGGCGTTAGTACCAACCAATTGGCGATAACGATTTTCTTTCACACGCAATGCATTTAAATTAGCTTGCTGACGCAATAAAGCTGCACGAGCATTGTCAGCAGTTGCACGGTTGGTATTAGCATCTATTTGATAAAGCGCTTGACCTGCTTCGACATAACTGCCTTCAGCAAATAAACGCTTTAAAATAACGCCTCCCGTTTGTGGACGAACTTCTGATATTTGATACGCAGAAGTGCGCCCAGAAAGTTCAACATTTTGTTCAACACTTTGTGGTTGAGCAACGATAACACCAACTTCTGGAGGCGGCATTTTTTGAGCAGCAGCAGCTTGCTGTTCATCTTTAGGATCTTTGCTACAACCAACAAGCGCAATGCTTGTTGCTAATGCGCAAGCAGTGAGGGCAGGTGCCCAAAGCTTAGCCGACATCATTGTTCCACCTCAATTTAGATTTTTTATCTAAAAACAAATTGTTGCTGAAATTGCTTTGATACAGCCAAAACCAAAGCAACGAAGTCAAAATCAACCCAATACCCCAACCAGCCAATACATCAGTTGGGTAATGAACCCCTGCATAAACTCTAGATATCCCCATGATTATTAACCATAAAACAGATACTAAAACGATACTGGAACGATATTTGTGCTGTTGTGATAGCAACAGAACTAAACTCGATAGGGTTGCAGCATACAGGCTATGGGCACTTGGGAAGGATGCTCCATAACTTTGAACTAAATGATAAAACGCCAATGGTCTTGGTCGATCAATGCCCCATTTCAGAAGCCAACCAATCACAATGCTACCGATCACGCTCAGGGCGACAAATATGACCTTTTTATAGTTTTTCTTTCGAATTTGATGGATACAAAAAAACGACGTTAAAACCAGTAAAAAGGGCATGCCTCCTAGGCGAGAAAACAGAACGGCTACGTGGTTAAGCGCAAACGAACGGTGTTCAAATAGCATTTGAACACCTCTAAGGTCTAAATTTGATATGCTTGGAGAAAACAGCCCAATCACACCGATTATCAAAAAAATGCAACCAATACAAAGCAGTAGGTACGGCATGCGAACCTCATTATTTGCTTAACCATTGTTCAGGGTTATATAATGTTTGAAAGTGTACTTTCGAGTACACTTTTGGTCAAGTCTTGAAATTTTATGATAATTTCATTTTCAGATTTTTTTAAGGTTCAGTAAAAAAACATAACAAAAATTGATTAATGTCTCACTTTTTGTTCACTTGATGCATCATCATCTACTTCGATTGGTTGTTTTGGTGGCCAAAAGAAATCACTTGGTCGTGTTAAGAAGTGGGTGAGTACCAATTTTGCCAATGGTTTCCATTGTGCGAAACGTACTCGACGAGCGCGCAAAGCAACAATAATAGTCAGAGTAAAGCTAACAAATAGGTTGGTTAAACCAATAAGCATGACACCAAGAAACGATACAAGGATTAGACCAATATCAGGTGATCCACTAATAGTCATTAAGCCTTGTATAAAATTTGCAGATGCAAAGGCAATGTGACGAATATCTAGTGGTAAGCCTAGAATAAAACCAATGGTTCCCATACTTCCAAGCATGATACCGAACAAGAAGTTACCAGCTAAAGCACCTAAGTTGGTTTCGATATAATTAGCAAACTTATCCAGTCTTTCTTGTCCCATTAAACGTTTCAAACGAAGATGCTGTTTTAAACGAGGACCTACCTTTCGATATACGGCTAGGTTATCGAAATATCCTGCAAGTAAACCTGATAAAAATAAGCACACACCAGCAATTGCTGCATGTGGAACGGCCAAAGAAGTGAATGGATTTAAGGAGTGCAGTGTTTTACTTGCTTTAACAGGTGAAAGCAAAGGTTCATGTAAGTTGTATTGCCATAAGAAAGTAATAAGTGCAGCTACTGGAATCGCAATCGAAATATTGCCGAGGATAGCCACAAATTGAGTACGAATAATATTAATAATTAAAGCTGCGAGTTCAGCAATTTGTGCTGTTTTACTACCTTTTTGATGTTGCACTGTTGCTGCGAGAGCAGCAGCTGTCATTGCTGGTTGTTTAGTTGCAACTGTGAAATGCAGAACATGAATCAGCATAAAACCCAACGCATAGTTCATGCTATATAGAAATGCATGTCCAAATGGGGCCAAGACCAAACGCGCTGTCAGTATTTTTAAGGTTGCCATAGTCGCAATAATTGCACCTGCACCCGCAGCAGCCTTATACATTCCCCAAAAGCCAGTTTTGTCAGTACTTACATAATGTTCGCCTGTCTTACTTGCATTCTCAGTAACTTGTAACGCAATTAACTCACTGGTAGAGCTGAGTAAGTGACGCACACTTTTTTCATCATAATTCGCTTGAGTTAGATCTGTGATTAACTCACCCAATGATCGGTATCGAATTTCATTTTTGCTGACCAATAAACTAAGCAATAATTCAATTCGATCAAGTGCTTGTTCTAAAAGCGAGAGTAAATAAGTCAAACTGATACTTACACCAATACGCTTGGTTGCTCTGCGGATTTTGAGTACAACTTCGCGACATTGATCCAGCATAACAAATGCTTGTGATGCATCAGGAGGCGGGAGAACTACAATGCTATCTTGATCTTCGATCTGCTTTTTATACTTCTCAATAAATTCGACAATTTCTCGGTTTTGAACCAGAAAAGGAGATTCGTATTCAATAATGTCAGGTAAGGCATTAATAAACTCAGGATATAAGCCAATGCCACTGATTCGATATGAAAGAACAGTAATCGCTTTTATTAATTCATTTTTAGAATAGAGTTTTTCTTTACTATTGCTATGACTTTCACTGATTAAGCTAAATAAACGAATCCAATCTTGTGTATCAATTAAAGCTAACCAATCGCTATCAGTTTCTTGGTGAAAAACTTTACCCACTAATGTTCTGAGTTGCTGACCATCTTCAATTAAAGGAAGAAAATGAGCGCCTAATCGTTGGCTTAACTGGTTCCAAAAGCCATCCAAAGAGAGAATGCCACTGTCGGCATACAAGCTAATTTGTTTATATTGGCTAATCAGGCGCAATAAAAAGTTTTGAAGCAAAATGGAGGATGCAGGAGTGAGTAATAAAATCCTAACCAATGCATCAATACGTGATTTTACTTCATTGGCATCGTTAGGATCAGATGGTCGTATACGATTGACCAGTTCAATAATTAGGTTTTCGTCAAGAGCAGCTTGAGGTAGTTCAAGCTGTTCCTGCATTTTTAAAAATAAATCAGATAAATTTAAATGCATAGGCAATTAGAACATCATTGAAGTCGGTGTAAGGCCATTAAGGTCAAATTGATCAGTGCTTGTCGATATTCATTATCAGGTAAGGCTTTTAAAGCCTCTAATGCGCCATCCGTTTCTTGTTGGGCACGCTTTTGGCAATATTCGATTGCGCCCGAGTTATGCACGATTTGAATAACTTTATCTAGATGCTCGATACCACCAGTGGCGATACTACGACGGATAATCTCATGTTCTTCACCCGTCGAATGAGCCAATGCTGAAATTAACGGTAAAGTAGGTTTACCTTCCATCAAATCATCACCAATATTTTTACCTAATGTTTCAGCATCAGATGTGTAATCCAAAATATCATCAATAATTTGAAAGGCATTTCCAAAATGACCAGCGAAGCGACGAAGAGGTTCACGGTACTCTTCTGTACCTGCCAAAATAGCTGCGCCTTCAGTAGCAAGTTCAAACAAACGAGATGTTTTACCATGAATAATGCGCAAATATGTTTCTTCGGTTGTTTCAGGTTGATGCTGAGATTGAAGTTGTAAAACTTCACCTTCAGCAATTTCACATGTGCCTGTAGAGAAATCTTTTAATAGTGTGATGTTATTTAAATCAACCAATAGATCAAATGAACGTGCTATTAAGAAATCACCCACCAAAACAGCAGTTTGATTGTTCCACGTTGCATTTGCTGTTGGGCGACCACGGCGGAGGTTTGATTCATCGACTACATCATCATGCACTAAAGTTGCAGTATGAAGCATTTCAATGATGGCAGCTAAATGTTGTGCTTGCTGCATATTTGCCAATCCACAAGCTTTTGCAGCCAGTAAGCACATGATTGGGCGCATACGCTTCCCACCAGCTTCTACGACGTGTTTGCTTACAGACATGACTAAGCCAACTTTAGAGCTAATTCCTTCATTGATCAGGTAATCCATCGCAGCAAAATCTGTCGCAACAGGGGAAAGAACGTCTTGCTTAAAATCGATAACCATATGAAGAAAAACCTCGTATAGGTGGGTAATGCGCTAAGTGTATCAATTAATCTGTTGCTAAACAGTTATACAGGCTGTGTAATCCGTCATTTAAAACATTATGATGAGTTTTTTGGTCTTAATTTAGACAGAAAAAAGAGCTTGCCCACCAAACATCATTACTTTACTTATGACTTTGTAAAAACACAGTTTGTTATTGTCGCAATTTGTTTTTAAAAATGTATTGCAAATCACAGAAAGAATCAATCAAAACTGTAGAACTTCAATCTAATTGATTTTATTAGAAAATCTAAAAATTGATTGAATCTATTTGCATTTGTATAAAATGACTTGTTGTTTGATCAAATTTCACTTAAAATTTGTCCCCTTGTATAACCCCAGTGGCGTTCGTTTTAAGATCGATATATCCCTTTATCGACACGACGACACGGGCATGTTGGAGTACATATGTACGCAGTAATCCAAAGCGGTGGTAAACAGCACCGTGTTGTTGAGGGTGAAACCCTTAAAGTAGAATTATTGAAAGCTGAAACTGGCGCGACTATTACGTTTGATGACGTATTAATGGTTGTTAACGGTGACAACATTCAAATCGGTGCTCCAGTTGTAGCTGGCGCAAAAGTAACTGCAGAAGTAGTTGGCCATGGTCGTCACGACAAAATCCGCATCATCAAAATGCGTCGTCGTAAACACTACCGTAAGCAACAAGGTCACCGTCAATGGTTTACCGAGTTGAAAATTACTGGTATCGCAGGCTAACACGAGGAGTAAATAGACATGGCAACTAAAAAAGCCGGTGGATCGACGAAGAACGGTCGTGATTCGAATCCTAAGATGTTAGGTGTTAAAGTTTACGGTGGTCAAACTGTAACTGCTGGTAACATCATCGTTCGTCAACGTGGTACTGAGTTCCACGCTGGTGCGAATGTTGGTATGGGTCGTGACCATACTTTATTTGCTACTGCTGACGGCGTAGTAAAATTTGAAGTGAAAGGTCAATTTGGCCGTCGCTATGTAACTGTTGAAGCGTAAGTTTTAATAGTTCAGAAAAACCCGCTTTTAGCGGGTTTTTTTATCGGTATACAATTTATAAGGTGTCTAATTAGAATAGTGTCCGAATTTTCCTGTCTTAATATCATCATAAGCCTGTAAAATTTCATCATAACTATTCATGACGAAAGGCCCTTGTCCATTAATTGGCTCGTTTAAGGGCTGTGCTGATAAAAATAATAAATCACAGTTTTCTAGAGCGTTGATTTGAACGCCAGTTCCTAAGCTCGACATGACAGCCATCGCTTGTTCTTCGAGAGATTCTTCATCAGAAGAAAACTGTACTTTACCTTTACGCAAGTAGATCAAGGTTGTCGTACCCTCGGCAGCAGGAAATGTAATTTGTTGGTCTTTCACAAGATGTATGTCAAAGACATTCATCGCAGTAAATGTTTTTGCGATTCCAGTTGTTTGATTTAACTCACCAGCAACTATGCGAATATAGCTAGTTTGATCATCGAGAATAACTTTAGGGATATCTTCATTTAATAAACTTTGATAGCGAGGGGCAGACATTTTGTCTTTGGCTGGTAAATTTACCCAGAGTTGTACCATTTCAAAGGGACCACCACTTTCACGAAACTCGGAACTAAACTGTTCTATGTGTTGTATTCCTGAGGCAGCAGTCATCCACTGAACATCACCTCGTTTGATCAATCCACCGCCACCTGTGGAGTCCTTATGTTGTAATTCACCCGCAAATACAAAGGTCACGGTTTCAAAACCGCGATGCGGATGCTCATTTACACCTTTCTTTTTGCTTTTAGGTTCGAGTTTTCCTGGTCCTAAATGATCGAGCAGTAGAAAGGGCGATGTTGTATTACCAAGTTCATGGTAAGAGAATACTGAAAGTGCAGGGTAAAAGTCGCCAATAGCGAATCGAGTGTCATTTCGATGGATGAATGCAAGACTTTTCATAGTTTATGCTTATTTTATAAATTCTAGTAAGACTATCAAAAAGTTGATTCAGGTCTAGTCTATTCTTTATTAATAATTTCTATATCTAAAAATTTAGCTACATGATTGATTTTAAAATCTTGTCAAATTGTGGATTTGCATCCTTACAATTTCTACATAAAGACCGCATCTTCATACATAATGCTGAACTTTGCGACACGAAATACACAAAACCTGTGCTTTTCTTCATTTTTTTAATGATCAAAAACAGTAAGATGTCGTCATAACAGTAGAAATCTGATAGAAGGTTCATTTTATGAATTTCGTAAAAAAAATGGCATATGCTGCAACAATTGGTGCAATGACACTGGCTCCAGTTGTGAGTACACAGTTATCTGCTGCACCAACAGCCGCATCTGCTCAGCAAGCAACCTCAAGTTTGGTGAAGCAGTTATCTGGCTTGCAACGTTTAACAGCAGATTTTGAACAAACTACAAAAGTTACGAACAGTAAGCCGAGCAAAAATAAAAGCTTAACTGCACAACATATGAATCAAACTTTCAAAGGTACAATGAAAGTAGAACGTCCTGGAAAGTTTTATTGGGAAACGACTAGCCCAGCGAAGCAGACCATTGTGACCACAGGTAAGCTTGTTTGGATTTATGATCCAGATTTACAACAAGCTGTTCGTCAGAGTTTAGATGATCAAATTGCCAATACACCAGCATTATTGTTATCAGGCAATACCAATCAGATCATGCAGTCTTATCGTGTGACGCAGCCTGACCGTACTAAACTTTATTACACTTTGTATCCAAAACAAGAGGACAGCGCTTTCCAAAGCATGACGATTAGTTTTGGTGCAAATAAAGCACCAAACCTGATGATTTTACAGGATTCTTTAGGTCAAACGACTTATGTTCGATTCAGCAATATTAAAGTCAATCCAAAGATCCCTGCATCAGTATTTAATTTTGCACCACCTAAAGGTACAGATATTATTGATCAGTAATCAGTTAAAAAAAAGCCGCATATTTGCGGCTTTTTCTTGTCTGAAAGATACATTTTTAAATTTTATATCCTCACAAGGCTTTGTATAGTGAAGAAAAACATCAGAGACTTGCATGACGATGAATACTTCACAATTATCAAAACTTATTCCAATTCTTATAGTTGTTGCTTTAGTCGGATGCCAACCTAAACAAGAATCATCCAAAGAAACTGCAAAATTAGACATACCATTAATCCAAGCAAAAGTAATTCCAATTAAGCTTCCCAAGCAAAAAGTTTGTTTGGAGGATGGTTGTACCAATTACGATTTGCAAACCGTCGAAACCAATCAAAAATGGATCGATGAATATTTTGTCAATCGTATGAAAAAAGCTGAGCCGAATGCTTTTGCTAATCTTCCTGATCAGAAAGTTAAAGTTCCTGCAGATGAACCTTCATTGAGTGAGAGTAGTACATACGTTCGTTTTATAGGACAAAATTATAATTTAGCGACATTTGCGATTCAGTCGTATTCATATTCTGCGGGCGCAGCACATGGTATGTCACATCAAGAGTTTGTGAATTTTGATCTTTCTAATAAAAAACATATCACCGTCAGTGAGTTGATTAAACCTGAGATGAATACCAAACTGCGTGATGAACTATATGCGTCTAATCAGAACTGGTTAGAAGATCATAATATTAAAAAACAAGATTTACAGCTCAGTGACAATTATTACTACGGAGTGAATGGTATTGTTTTTGTCTATCCTTTATATGAGCTTGCATCTTATGCTGAAGGAATGAGTGAGTTAACGTTGCCCTATTATGCAGCGAAACAGTTTATTAAAGCTGAATATTTACCAAGTTTACCAAAAGAACCCAATTAATTGATTTTCAGCATCTCAACATGTGTAGGTGCTGAGTCTTTGTTGTCTATCGCTGTATTTTTTTGGGTTAAAGCCTTACACTATAGCCAGTTTTTTCTCTATTCATGATTGATTATGATTGACCCAAAATTACTCAGAAATAATATTGAAGCAGTAAACGCTGCTTTAGCAAAACGTGGTGTTCAGCTTAATGCGCAAGAATGGGCTGATTTAGAAGTTCGCCGTAAAGAATTGCAGTCAAAAGCTGAGAATTTACAAGCTGAACGCAATGCGGGTGCTAAACAAGTTGGTCAAATCAAAAAGTCTGGTGGAGATGCTTCCGAAATCATGGCACGTATGTCTGCCATTGGTGACGAAATCAAAGCTGCTGAAGTTGCTTTGGCAGAACTTCAAACTGAGTTAGAACAAAAATCACTGGCGATTCCAAACCTGCCTGATGAATCTGTACCTGAAGGTAAAGATGAAAGTGACAATTTAGAAATCTTGAAATGGGGTACACCACGCCAGTTTGATTTCGAAATTAAAGATCACACTGATCTCGGTGAGTGGATGGGTGGTCTTGAATTTGAGACTGCAACAAAACTAACAGGTTCTCGCTTCAGCGTGTTGAAAGGTCCATTGGCTCGTTTGCAACGTGCCCTGACTCAATTCATGCTAGATACACATACGCTTAAAAATGGTTATACCGAAGCTTATGTACCTTACTTAGTAAATGCAGATACTTTACGTGGTACAGGACAATTACCTAAGTTTGAAGAGGATTTATTCAAGCTTCAAGGTGAAAAGGAATACTACCTGATTCCTACTGCCGAAGTGCCGATTACTAACTTTGTGCGCGATGAAATCATTGATGCAGATCGTTTACCGTTAAAATATGCTGCACATACACCATGTTTCCGTAGTGAGGCTGGTTCTTATGGTCGTGATACCCGTGGTTTAATTCGTCAGCATCAATTCGATAAGGTCGAAATGGTGCAAATCGTTAAGCCTGAGCACTCTATGCAGGCACTTGAAGAATTAACTGCACATGCAGAGGGCATTTTACAGGCACTTGGTTTGCCATACCGTAAGATTTTGCTCTGCGGTGGTGATATGGGCTTTGGCGCAACTAAGACTTATGACCTCGAAGTGTGGGTACCGAGCCAAAATACCTATCGTGAAATCTCTAGTTGTTCAAATATGGGTGATTTCCAAGCGCGTCGTATGAAAGCTCGTTATCGTGTAGATCAGAAGAAGATTGAATTGGTGCATACATTGAATGGTTCAGGTCTTGCGGTGGGGCGTACCTTGCTTGCGGTAATGGAAAATTATCAACGTGCTGATGGTTCAATCGAAATTCCAGAAGTTTTACGTCCATATATGGGCGGCGTAAGCTTCATTGATTAAAACATGCATCGATTTTGTGCATAGTTTTTGCTTTAGTTCAATCAGATAGAAAATATAGAAGAGGCTAGATGTGGAAATATTTCCAATCTCTTTAAAGTTGCAACAGCAACGTTGTCTGATTGTAGGCGGTGGGCGTATTGCCTATCGTAAAGCTAATTTATTGATCAAAGCAGGTGCAATCATTGATGTGGTTGCACCTGAGATTGAACCTGATTTAATGATTTTAGTTGAGAAATCAACAGGTCAGTATATCCAAGAAAGCTTCTCAGAATCTGTACTTGATACTCGCTATCGCTTAGTGATTGCTGCGACAGACCAAGCAGATGTAAATAAAGCCGTATTTGATTATTGTGAGCAGCGCAATATTTTAGTCAATAGTGTTGATGACATACCTAATTGCCGTTTCATGGTACCTGCAATCATTGATCGTTCACCTTTAGTGATTTCTGTTGCGTCTAATGGGGCATCGCCAGTATTGTCTCGACAATTGCGTACACAGATTGAAACTATTGTGCCGCACGGGATGGGTAAACTCGCTGAGTTTTCTGGACAATGGCGTAAGCAAGTTAAAGAAAAAATTTCTAACCCAGATGAGCGACGTATCTTTTGGGAAAATTTATATGCAAGTCCTCTAAAAGAACAAGTTTTCAATGACAATCTTGAGCTTGCAAACCAACTGATCCAGCAAGCTCTAACTGAATGGTCTGCACCTAAAGGTGAAGTATATCTCGTTGGTGCGGGACCTGGTGACCCAGAGTTATTGACATTAAAAGCGTTGCGTTTGATGCAACAAGCTGATGTTGTGATCTATGATCGTTTGGTTTCAGGTCCGATTTTAGATTTGTGTCGTCGTGATGCCGAAAAAATTTATGTGGGTAAAGCACGTTCAAATCACTCTGTTCCGCAAGAAGGCATTAATGCTTTGTTGGTTGAATATGCACAACAAGGTAAGCGTGTTTGCCGTTTAAAGGGCGGTGATCCATTCATTTTTGGGCGTGGTGGTGAAGAAATTCAAGAATTGGTTGAAGCCAATGTGACATTCCAAGTTGTGCCAGGGATTACTGCGGCTTCAGGTTGCTCCGCTTATGCAGGAATTCCGTTAACACATCGTGATTATGCGCAAAGTGTCCGGTTTCTAACAGGACATTTAAAAGAAGGTTCACCAGAGTTGCCTTGGAGTGAATTGGTCTATGAAAACCAAACTTTAGTTCTGTACATGGGCTTGGTCGGATTAGAACGCATTTGTGAGCAACTGATTGCACATGGTCAACGTCCAACGATGCCTGTTGCATTGATTTCTAAAGGTACAACGCCTGAACAAAAAGTTGTTGTTGGAACTTTGGCTGATATTGCAACAAAGGTATCTGAACATCATATCGTAGCACCGACTTTAACTATTATTGGTGAAGTTGTGAGCCTACGAGAACAGTTAAAATGGCAATAAATCTTTCCTAATCCCACTTTAAAAAGAGGGGAAGTTCCTCTCTTTTTTCAAAGGGTGACTAGGAGGGATTATGAAAAGTAGAGAAAATTTGTGATTCATGTGGTCCTATACGAACCTGAGATTCCAGCAAATACAGGTAATATCATTCGTTTATGCGCTAATACAGGTGCTCAGCTACATTTGGTCAAACCTTTAGGTTTTGAGCTAGATGATAAAAAATTGAAGCGTGCAGGTTTGGACTATCATGAATGGGCAAGAATGTTGATATGGGACAATATTGAGTTGTGTCTTGCTGATCTCAAATCTAAAGGTGTTGAGCATGTCTTTCCACTTACGACCAAGGGCAGTGCGACACCACATACAGTTGATCTCAATCGTCCAGTTGCTTTATTGATGGGACCTGAAACTAGAGGTTTACCTGAGCATGTCCGAATGATGTTCCCACAAGAGCAGTGGATAAGATTACCAATGGCTGAAAACTCAAGAAGTTTAAATCTATCTAATGCAACTGCTGTTATTGTCTATGAAGCTTGGCGTCAACAAGGATTTAAAGCTTTAGTTTAATTTATTGCTCAAGTGCTAAAACGACTTAAAGTGATCTACTTTAAGTCGTTTTCTTGTTTAGGGCTTGAATCAAATTTTTGTTGAGCCGATATCACTTTTTCAATATTAGTTTCAGCCCAATCTTTTAACTGAAATGCCATTTTGGCAACTTCATGTCCTAACGATGTTAATGAATAATCAACACGTATTGGAGAGGTATTTTGGACTTGTCTTTGGATAAAACCATCTCGCTCTAGCATTTTTAGTTTTTGAGACAGTACTTTAGGTGAAATACCTTGAATATTTTTCTTTAAAAGATTGAAGTGCTGAGTTTCGTCTGCGAGGACATTGATAATCAGTAAAACCCATTTGTCAGCAATTTTTTCAAAAAATAACCGAGCAGGGCAATGTTGTTGATAAATATTATATTTTAATGCGGTATTCATCTTTTTAACCCAGTATTTAATGCGAATAGCAACATAGTTACCAATTGGTAACTAATTGACACCTAGTTTCTAAAATATATCATTAAATCGAACTTTTTTGAAATTATAAGGATTCTCTCATGTCAAACATTGCTGTGGTTTATTATTCTGGTTATGGACATACGAAAGTTGTTGCTGAAACATTTGCTCAAAGCATACAAGCAGATTTAATCGAAATTGATCAAAATGGTGATATTTCAGAACAAGATTGGCAGCTGCTAAATCAAGCACAGGGGATCGTTTTTGGTACACCAACATATATGGGAGCAGCGCCTTGGCAATTTAAGAAATTCGCTGATGCATCTTCGAAAATCTGGTTTACACAAAGCTGGAAAGATAAAGTTTTTGCAGGTTTTACCAATAGTGCAAGTTTAAATGGTGATAAACAAGTTACCTTAATCCATTTACAAACTTTAGCCTCTCAACATGGTGGAGTTTGGGTAAGTTTAGGCTTATTACCAGCAAATACTAAAACAGCAACCCGTGAGGATGTGAACAATTTAGGTGGTTCTGTTGGTTTATTAGTACAAACTCCATCAGATGCAGGTGTTGATGAAATTCCTTCAGGTGATTTGGAAACAGCTAAGCTCTATGCAAAACGAGTTAAAGATATTGTTGAAAAAATTCATGCATCTTAATGGATGACAATAAAAAAGGCGCATAAAGCCACTGCTGTCCCACAAATATCAA
>NZ_JADKPY010000077.1:0-40443 GCF_015351505.1 Acinetobacter sp. SK-43 | reverse complement strand
TAAAGTGTTTGTTTGCACTCATATTTTAACTATTTAGACTCAGGTTTTTTTATTTAGAGCAAACTATGGGACAGTAGTGGCATAAAGCGCCTTTTTTTATGATGTTGATTAAAGTTTATCATCAAACTCATTATGCTGAGGTGCAGAATATTTGAAGCCTTTAGTTTTATAACCAAGGTATAACACACCAAACATAGCCCACCATAAGCCATATTTTAGTGAGGTATCTTCAATTTCTAACCACAATGCAAAGATACTGATGAATCCCATTAAAGGAATCACAACGAAGTTTAAAATATCTTTAAGATTTTTAGTTCGCCCATCACGTAATGCATAACGAGAAATAACCGATAAATTGACAAACGTGAATGCAGTTAAAGCACCAAAGCTGATCAATGAAATAACGGTATCAAGGTTCATAAATCCAGCACATAGCGCGACTGCACCTACGATCATGATGTTGTATGACGGTGTAAAGTTCTTTGGACTAATATGACCAAAGATTTTTTTATTAATCACGCCATCACGACCCATCACATACATCAACCGCGATACCCCTGCATGTGCAGAAATACCAGATGCCATTACTGTCACGATTGCAAAAGCAAGAACATAAGACTGGAACAATGAGCCACCAACTAGGAGTAAAATGTCAGGCTGTGTTGCTGCGACATCTTGGAAGTAAGTTTTAGGATCATTTGGAAAGTAAATTTGCATGAAATATGTGCTGATGATAAACACGATCCCTGCAAATAGAGCAGTCAAGAAAATAGCTTTTGGAAGCGTTTTTTCGGTATCTTTGGTTTCTTCTGCAAGTGAACTTAAAGAGTCAAACCCTGTAAACGAGAAACAAAGTAAGGTTGCACCAGTAATTAATGCGCCAACTGAGGTTAACTCGTTCCAAAATGGTTCAAGACTCCAAAGCTGATAGCGAGTTTCTGCTGTTATTGGTCCTTCTGCGTTAAGTCCCATTTGTAATTTGCTATAAACTAAATAGGTAAATACAGCAATTACAATCAGCTGGACTAAAACAATCATGCTGTTGAAATTAGCAACAAACTTGGCGCCACGTAAGTTTACGCCAGTCATGAATGCAGTCAAAACAATAACCCAAACCCAATGATTTACACTTGGAAATAAGGCTTCAAGATAAATCACTGCAAGGATGATATTGACCATTGGTGAGAGTAAATAATCTAACCAAGATGACCAACCTACCATAAAACCAACATTGGGATGAATGGATTTTTGCGCGTAGGTATATGCCGAACCAGACGATGGATAGCGGCGAATCATGTGACCATAGCTCAAAGATGTGAACAAAATTGCAATTAAGGCCACTATATATGAGGTAGGAACATGATGATGACTTTCTTCTGATACTAGACCAAAAGTGTCAAACAAAGTCATAGGTTGAATATAAGCTAAACCAATAATGATAATGTGCCAGAGACCTAGCGTTTTTTGCAGTTTAGCTGCCGATTGAGTCCCAGAGATATTTGTCAACGGCGTTATCCTCATAATCGTTGATCAAGGATCAGCTATGGTTTAAGGATCATTTGAGACGAAATGATCCCCCCTACAGAAAAAAGAAGTCCGCCAATCTATCCTAAATTGGTATTCATTGTCAGTACTTTTATGCTTTTTTTAGCAATTTTTTTGCCAATTGTGGAGAAAAAAAGATGAATAAAAGTTCACCTAAATTTTAAAAGCCCCGATCACTTTATATGATCAGGGCTTTTTCTGCATGATTTATGATCTAAATCAATTAATTACCAAGCTTTTTGCAAGATAGCACGTAGATCTTTTAAGCTTGCTTCTTTTGGATTGAAAATGATTGAACCATCATTCAGCGCTTTTTCTGCAACATCATCAAGTTGAGCTTCAGTGACTTTACCAGTTTCACGCAAATTGCGAGGTAACTTAGTTAAGCTGAATAAACGATCACGCATCGTTAGGATTGTAGCAATCGCTTTATCTGCACGTTGATTTGCAGGGGTTTGAGCATAAATGTCAGCGCCTGCTAATGGAAGCAATAATTCACCAATCTTATTGCCATTTACTTCTTTATTGTATTCAAGCACATATGGCAAGAACAAGTTCATGCATAGACCGTGAGGCAGATGAGCTACTGCACCTAAAGCATGACCTAAAGAGTGAACTAAACCAACCATTGAGTTCGAGAATGCAATACCAGCCATTGTTGATGCTTGTGCAAGCTCTAAACGACCTTGTGGTTCACTAGGATTATCTAGAACTTTAAACAAGTTTTCGCTGATTTTTTTGATAGCAGCACTTGCATAAGCATCACTTAAAGGGTTAGCAGCCAAGCACGTATAGGCCTCAACAGCATGTGTCATCGCATCCATTGCAGTCATAGCTGTAAGATGCGGTGGTAAGGTCTGAGTCATACGTGGATCAAGGATCGCAGCATGTGGCATTAGATAATATGACGTAAATGGGATTTTTACGTTCTTTTCTAAGTCTGAAACAACAGCAACCATTGTTACTTCTGAACCCGTGCCAGATGTGGTTGGAATCACGAAGAAAGGTTTCAATGGTTTTGATAGGTTATGTGCACCTGAGTACTGTAGTAAATCATTACTACCCTCAGATACCAGAATGTTAGTTGCTTTAGAGGTATCAATAACTGAACCACCACCAATTGCAATAATCGCATCACATTTTTGTTTGCGATAAAGTTCTGCTGCTAAACGAACAACTTCTAAGCTTGAATCTGGTGGTACATCATCAAAAATTGCACCAATAACAGCATCAGTCGTACTGAAAGCAGCTTCAATTGGATTCAATAAGCCATTTGCACGAACACCCTTGTCAGTAATGATCATTGGGCGTTTTGCACCTAAAGTTGCAAGTTCAAAAGGGATATGCTCTAACGCGGCATTACCAGCAATTACTTTTACAGGGCAGAAAAATTCGTAATAAGGCTTAGCCATGTTAAGCACTCCGTTGGAAATATGATTTAGCGACTTTAAGGTAAATATTTTTAGCACCCGTGAATTTTTCTTTTAATGTCAATTCAGCTGGGTAGCGTTTTACTGCGAGTGAAGCAATTAACTTAGGTAAGATCAGTGCTTCCATTTTATTTAAGCAACGGACAAGGCGAATGGCACTTGATACATCACCATCCGCAATCATTCGGTCATTTGCGAAGGCTTGAGCTGTGCTTTCTTGGAAAGAAAAAACTAAGAAGGCATGAGTCAGATGCTTAAATGTAATGGTTAAATCAGGCTTACCTTTATAATTTGGTAATAGCTCTAATTGTTTTTCTTCTGTTACCCGAGCGATAAATGCAGGACCATTAGGAAAAACATTCATCGAGAGTATAAAGCCCACAGGAAATTTAGAAACTTCCTCTTGAACTTCACTGTCCACTTGGCTTGCCATTACTAAACCACGACCAACAACGTCCATCATGAGTTTTACGTAGGCAAATTGCAAAGTGGGCTTCACTGCTTTGGTCGAAATCACTTGCGTATCCCTTGTTAAAATTATGCAAAAGCAAATTTAGAGTATTTACTCTAATTTATTTCTCTAGATTTTAAAAGTAATTTATTCAGATTTGACTTCAAGGTCATTAAACAAATCTGCATTTTTAAAATATTCAACGAAATCATTACAGAGCTGCTCGAAATTTGGATAATCTTCAAGCAAGTCTTGTAAGCGTACCATTTCTAAACCTGCGTATCCACAAGGATTAATGGTTTGAAAACCACTTAGGTCACAATCAATATTTAGCGCAAGCCCGTGATAACTCCTTCCTTTTCTAATTTTAAAACCTAAAGACCCAATCTTACGTCCATCAACATAGACTCCTGGGGCATCTGGTTTGGCATAAGCATTGATATCGTATTTCTTGAGTAAATCGATCATCGCTTGTTCAGCGAAGCTAACTAAAGTTCTGACATGCCATTTCAAACGATTAAGATCAAACAGGAAGTAGGCAACCAATTGTCCTTTACCATGCCACGTCACTTGACCACCACGATCTGTATGCACAACAGGAAGTTGAGTATGCATGAGAATATGTTCTGGTTTACCTGCTTGTCCTTGAGTTAGAACATCTTGATGTTGGAGTAGCCAAAGCTCATCAGGTGTTGTTTCATCACGATGAGTTGTAAAATCTTTCATCGCTTCAAATCTTGTCGTGTAATCTTGTAGATCCTGAAAACATCGAATGATTAAGGATGGTTTATCAAGGTTCGTCACAATAAACTTCCTTTGATTGAATAAATACTTTTTTGCGGAAAATCTGCTCTAACTGATCGTTTGTCGTTTCATGTGGATTTGCACAATTCGACCACTCACGAATGAGTTGAATTTGGGCATATTGAACTGCGTTTTTGCTTTTTAATTTAATATCAAAATCTTTGCTGCGTTTCATGAGAAATTGTGGATCATTACCTAATTTTAACTCTAATTGATTTTCACGTTGCAGAGAAAGTTTGGCATTGTTAATCAGTGATAGCTTATCTTGTGCATTTAAAGCCTTGGCTTGGTTTAAACATTGTGGTGCAAAAGTCGAAGTGAGTAACTTCGTAGGCTGTGTAAATGCGAGAGCTGTCAAATAATTATGTTGGTATTCCTGATCTAGATTTTGAATAAGATCATTTTTGAGTTGCTGAAATTCTTTAATAGGCAAGGGGTGTAGATTATTTAATGCTTTCTTCTGTACTTTGTATTCTTCTTGAATTGCAATTAAATTGATCTTAGCAATGTCATCTGGGTGGAAGGCATAAGATTTACTATTTAATTGTGTCGAATGACGTGATTGCATCATTTTAATCGTGTCATTTAATTGTTTAACTGTGAATTTATTGGTGTCATAAACTCCTTTATATTCACACAGCTCATTTTGCCAAGAAAAAGTTGCTGTTTTCGCATCACTGATAGATGGGATAAATACCGTAAATAATGATAGTAAAATTCGTTGCGTTTTCATCAGCTATTTCGCAATCATAAATCGAAAAAGAAAGAATAATATAGAAGTGTTATGAATGGTTTAACTGATCAGAGATTTTATTTGCATACATAAAAAATCCAAAACACTTTCGTATTTTGGATTCCTTGATTATAGCGCTGTCTTAATTAATGGACAGGCAGCAAGATCAGCATATAGTGCATGAACTTGTTCTAATTCCTCAAAGCGTAATTGCGCAGTTAAAGAATGATATTTACCTGTGCGAGAAGCTTGAACAGTAACTGTTTCACCATCAAACTCAGGGAAGTGCTTCTGCAAAATATCAACAACAGCCACTCGAAGTTCATCCCCTGCATTACCAATCAATTTGATTGGATAGTCCATTGGGAAAACCCAAAGATGTTCTTGCAATTCACGAGAAGGAGTGCGGTCTAACATGAGCAACCTCTTAATTTGAAACGCCTGCATCAGTGCAGGCGCTTATGATCTAATACAATAATGGGGACAAAGCACTAGACTTCAACCCCTAAATCAAAGCCTACAGAATGCACTGCTAGAGCTTTGATTTTTGAGTAAAACACACTCAATATTAGTCGTTTTCCAGGAATGAGCGTAAGTGTTCAGAACGAGAAGGGTGGCGAAGTTTACGTAACGCTTTCGCTTCAATCTGACGGATACGCTCACGCGTTACATCAAACTGCTTACCTACTTCTTCTAAAGTATGGTCAGTTGGCATATCAATACCAAAACGCATCTTCAAAACTTTTGCTTCACGTTCAGTTAAGTTTTCAAGTACTTCACGAGTCGCTTCTTTTAAGCCTTCCGAGGTCGCAGCATCCACTGGTGAAGTGATGTTTGAATCCTCGATGAAGTCACCAAGATGCGAATCTTCATCATCACCGATTGGTGTTTCCATCGAAATCGGTTCTTTGGCGATTTTAAGTACTTTACGAACTTTAACTTCGTCCATTTCTAAACGTTCGCCTAATTCTTCAGGTGTTGGTTCGCGACCCATTTCTTGAAGAAGTTGACGAGATACACGGTTGATCTTGTTGATCGTCTCAATCATGTGTACTGGGATACGAATAGTACGCGCTTGATCGGCAATAGAGCGAGTAATTGCCTGACGAATCCACCACGTAGCGTAAGTCGAGAATTTATAACCACGACGGTATTCAAACTTATCTACGGCTTTCATCAAACCGATGTTACCTTCTTGAATAAGATCAAGGAATTGTAAGCCACGGTTCGTGTATTTTTTCGCAATCGAAATTACCAAACGTAAGTTGGCTTCAACCATTTCTTTTTTAGCACGACGGGCTTTTGCTTCACCTACGGCCATACGTTTAGAAATATCTTTAATTTCTTTAACGTTTAGATCTAGTTCTTTTTCGATGTCAGCAATCTTTTGTTGGAATGCAAGTACATCTGGGCGAACTTTTTCAAGGTGTGGTTTGATTTCAGCAGGTGCCTTAGCAATCTGTTCATCTAACCAAGCCGGATTTGATTCTTGCTCTGGGAACGTTGTACGGAACTGATTGCGATCCATACGACCACGACGTACGGCATAACGCATGATCTCACGTTCATTTGCACGAATTTGATCATGTGTGCCACGAATCATTTCTGAAATAATGTCAAATAAACGTGGAGTAAATTTGAACATCATGAACACAGCTGCTAGAGATTCAAGCGCTGCTTTCGCTTCTTCACTGCTACGACCGTGTTTTTCAATAATCGCTTTTGTGTCATTCCAAGCAGATTCTAATTCTGTAAAACGAACTTTTGCGACTTCTGGATCAGGACCTGAATCACCTTCAGAATCATCATCACCTTCAGACTCTTCATCTTCATCATCATCGTCGAGTTTTACATCTTTTGCTGGTGCTGCTGGAGTTTCAGCATCCTCAAGCACAGCTTCTTCTTCCAGTACTTCTGGAATATCATCATCTGTTTCTGGATCTAAATAGCCAGAAAGAATATCGGCAAGACGACGCTCGCCAGTTAAAAAATCATTATATTCTTGTAAAACGACTTCAACAGCATTTGGCCAGTAAGCGATCGAGTGTAAAACATCACGGATACCTTCTTCGATACGTTTTGCAATACTGATTTCGCCTTCGCGAGTAAGAAGTTCAACTGTACCCATTTCGCGCATATACATACGAACAGGGTCAGTCGTACGACCAGGCTCACTTTCAACTGAAGCCAATACTGCAGCAGCTTCTTCTTCTGCAACTTCATCAGCAGCCTCAGTCGATTCGCCAAACATCGCATCGTCAGTTTCTGGCGCACGTTCATGCACAGGAATACCAACGTCTTGAAGCATCTGAATGATGTCTTCAATCTGTTCGCTTTCTGTAATCGAGTCCGGGAGATGATCGTTAACCTCAGCGTAAGTTAAGTAACCTTGTTCTTTGCCTCGGCTAATCAGAGCCGCTACTTGAGAAGTAGGGGAATGCATATCGCTCATCTTTGCTTACTCTTTGTTGAATCTGTGGCGGTGAAAAACCGTGCATGATAGCACAATTCACGTCGAATGTTTTGGATTTGATCCGTTTGTCTTAAATAAAAAAATAGGTTTGATTTCACGGTAGTTTGTTGGATATGGGGTTGAGTATTATTTTTTCAAGCAGCAAGTCCATTGAAAGTGATTATATTTCATTGTTGTTGCCCTCCATCTATAAATACACAAAAAAAGCGCTGAAAAAAAGTACAAATCACCGATTTATAGCGAAAAAATTAAATAAAACTTGACAAGGTATTTGAAGAAAGATAAATAGCGGCTAGACCCATTTATATTTTTCATTGTTAGAGGTAGTGTTAGTGTCTTCTACAGATTTTGAATTAGATGATGATAACTACGGCGATGATGATGTTGGTTTTGATGAGTCATCAGGAAAAATCAGCGCCAAAGAATCATTAGAAAAGCGCCGTTTGATTGATGATCTATTGGCTCAACGTCGTTTAGAACGAGAATTAAAAGATTTTGATTATGATTTCGACGACGATGATCTTGACGACGAAGACTGAGCAAAATTTCTGAGACTTTAAGTCTTAAAATGTTATGCTGTTGACGAAATATTTTTAAAATTTGGATAAAGAATGAGTACGTTAGATTTAGACTTATTGAGTAATTATCTTGACGGTGATCAAAACGAATACGGTCTGGATTTTGCAGCGACTCATGGTTTTCTGTGTGCAATAGCCGTAGGTCCAAAGTTTGATCGTTGGTTAGAAGAACTTTTTGATAATAATCAAAAGAAACTTCCTAGCGAAATCGTTGAGCAAGTTAAGTTATGGTTAGAGTCTCTAAGACAAGACTTGGCAAACGAAAACGGAATCGAATTTCCTTTTGAAATCGAAGAAGCAGACGTTGAATCAAGTCTGGGTGATTGGAGTGTAGGTTTCGTTGATGCAATGTTCTTGAACGAGGATGCTTGGTTTACACCTGAGTTTGAAGAGCAACTTGTAGATTTAACTTTACCAATCATGGTCTTCAGCGGTATTGATGAAGAAGATCCTCAGATGGAGTCTTTCCGTCGTAATGGTCAATTGATGGATGAGTTGGCAGAAGAAATTCCAGATAATCTGAACGAAATCTATCTCATGTATCATACTCCAGCATAATATGTTGTATTTATCAGCTTATTAAGTTGATGAAATTTGATATAAAAAAACGTCCAATAATGGGCGTTTTTTATATCTTTAAATTTATATTTTGATCGATTAGATTGAATGTTTTATATTTGAGAAAAGATTAAACTGACACCTAATAAGCCCAGCAACTAATTAATTCTTGGTTCTAAACATCTCAATTAAGATGTTTTTTATTCTCAAGTCCTTTTAGGCATTGCTTTGCATACCAGCCATAGCTGAGATGAAAAATAAAATATTCAACTAATATTAAAAATACAGTCACCAAAATCCAAAGCCATATAGGAATGTGTTTAATAATCTCAATAGATGTTTGAATAGGTGCAATAAAGAATAATGCGATCACGACGAGGATTGCACTGATAATTAAGTTACTCGCAATTGATCCTAAAATTAGATGCTTACGTTCTTGAGGATTAGGGACTCTTTGTTCGCGTTTTACAAAGATCCATGATGTAAAGAATCCTGCCGCAATTAATGTCGGCACAGTAGTAGAACTTGATAGATCTATAAAGTAGGCCAATAATCCAAAAATAAGTAGTGTGAGTGTATAAATACCTGTAAATATCTATAGATAATATTTCATTATGATTTCTCTTTATGATTTGATTTTGGGTCTATAAGTAATTTAAATCTATATGTTAATTTTATTTTTTAAATAACTTGAACGTGAATTATAAATAATAAGTAATTAAAACCACAGCTTTTACTGTGGTTTTAATAAGTTGATATGTATTTAGTAAGGCTTTAATAGCCAAACCTTTTCTTCAGCATCAACCTTTCCTTTGAGTAATTCTGTATGACTATCAAGTAATTGCAGTTGGTACTGCTTTGAATAATAGTCTTTAAGCTGTTGAGGGGAAATAGAGAAAGGAGGACCCGCCATCACGCTTTGATCATATTCAAAACTAATGAGTAATTGAGTTGCCTGATTGCTAATTTGCATCAAATGTTGTGCATAATCGGTTCGCATTTCTTCAGGTAAAGCGACTAAAGCAGCTCGATCATAAATCGCATCAATTTTACCAATATTGCTTGAAGTCAATTCAAAAAAATCACCAACAAATAGATCAATTTGCGGATGGTGATAATGAGTTAATTTTTCCAGTTTTCTTTCAGTAAATGGAATAGCAAGTTCGGCCATTAATTCTTCGATTGCAATCGGACTAAGATCAATTCCAATCAGATGATAACCTTGTGCTAACAACCAATGAATATCTAAGCTTTTCCCACACAATGGAAGGAAAATACGATTGTTTTTCTCTAGATTTAAGGAGTCAATATATTTAACTAATAGTGAATGAGGTTGATTGAGATGAAACCCAATTTCATTTTTTTGCCATTTGTCATGCCAAAATTCATGTTTCATAATTTGTCTCAGATAAAAATAATTGAAAATTAAGTCTCAGTGTTTATCTTTATGATTTTTTTTGAACCTTCTCGCAATAATCCAAATGATATACAGTAAAGCCAGAGCTAAAATAATATAACCGACACGTTGCATAATCAGTGTCATCAAAGCTTGATTTTCGCTAAAGTGATAACCTAAGTAGGCTAAAAAAGTAGTCCATATAATCGTTCCTAAAGCGCTGTAGGTCATAAATTTACCAAAAGGCATTTTACTCATACCCGCAGGAATACTTATGAGAGAGCGTACAGCTGGAATCATACGACCAAAGAAAACAATCTTATGTCCATGTTTATTAAACCAAGTTAATGCTTTTTCAAGATCACTTACCTTTATTCTTAGAAATTTTCCATAATGCTCAATAAAGATGAATAATCGTTGCTCAGGAATTTTTCGACCAATCCAATATAGCACCATCGCAGCAAGTAAAGATCCTGTACTGCCCGCAATAATGACACCAATTAAAGTCAAATCACCTTTAGAGGCTGTATAACCAGCAGAGGGCATAATAATTTCAGATGGTATTGGTGGAAAAATATTGTCTAAAAACATTAAGAATGCAATACCCAAATATCCCAGCTTTTCCATCACAGATAAGACCCAGTCTTCTAGTCCCATAGTACCTTGCTACGTATTTTCATTGATTAGAGGATAGTGATGCTTTCTTAAGTACACAATATATGAATGGTTATTATTTTCTCGTATAAAAAAGCCGTAGAAAACTACGGCTTTTGAGCATAACAATAAATTATAGGCGTTTGCGTTTTGCTGCTGCAATTTGTGATTGGCGCATGCGGAAACCTTCTTTTTGTTTTTCTGTAGTTTTATCAATACAGAAAACACAAGAAACTCCATGTTCATAGCTAGGTAATTCAGCTTCTTGTTTAGTAAGAGGCCAGCCACATGCATGACATTTAATATTTTCGCCTTCTTCAACACCATGTGTTACTGCGGTGCGGCCATCAAATACGAAACATTCACCTTCCCATAAACTTTCTTCTGCTGGGGTTTCTTCAAGATATTTAAGAATACCGCCTTTAAGGTGATATACCTCATTAAATCCTTCTTGTAAAAGTAATGATGTTGATTTTTCACAACGAATACCACCTGTACAGAACATGGCGATTTTCTTATCTTTGTGTTGTTCTAAGTTTTGCTTTACGTATTCAGGGAACTCACGGAAAGTTTCAGTTTTAGGATCAATTGCACCCTTAAACGTGCCTGCCTTATATTCATAGTCATTACGTGTGTCGATTAAAATTACATCATCACGGCTAATTAACTCATTCCACTCTTTAGGGTCGAGGTAATGACCGACTAGATCACGGGGTTTAACTTCTACACCTAAAGTTACGATCTCTTTTTTGAGTTTAATTTTCATTTTGCGGAATGGTTTATCAGAGCTAAAAGACTCTTTATATTCCATTTCGTTGAAACCTTCGTTCAGCAAAAATTGATGTACAGTATCAATTGCTGTGCGATCACCAGCGACAGTACCGTTGATTCCTTCTGGTGCAACAATCAGAGTTCCACATAAATTGATGCTATTCACTAGTGTTAAAAGACGCTGTTGCAGATCCGCTGCATCTGAAACTTCTTTAAATTGATATAGTGCCGCAACAACCCAATTATTGGTCGCTTGCTGTTCTACAGGTGCAAGCTGTTCTACAGTAGCGTTCATGGATAACTCCAAATGTATTAAGATAGGAAAATCAAGGCGCGTATTTTAGCGTGAAATTTGAAAATAAGCGAGAAAACCATAAAATTGATATGGTTTTAGAGGAATGTGTTTTGAGTAATGATCGTCGAATCCCATCATTGACCCCATGTGCAGGGCGTTGTTCAACGGTATTTGGTGATTTGGTGTGCCGAGGATGTCGCCGTTTTAATCATGAAGTGATTCATTGGAATACATATACACCCGAACAGCGACTCACAGTTTGGCAACGTTTAGATGCACAACTTGATCAAATTCTTGTGCCTTTGTTACCTCATGCAAATATGCAACAGGTAGAGGACTTTATTCATAATAAGCGGATTCGAGTATTAGATACGGCAACGAAAGGTCGCAAGCTTTATCATGCATTAAAGATATGCGAAAAAAATAAGTACTTAGCGCAGGAAAGTGGTCTTGGCATTGTGGATACACAAGTGAAGCCTGTATGGGATGAATTTGAGCGACGGGTATTGGCTTTAGCGAAAGCGAGTTATGAACTTGCTTGGCTTCGTGCGGATGGGATTAGTTCGAATTTGTTACGGACATTAGAAGAAGATGAAATCTAAGCTCTTTTGTGGTTGATATAGTAAATAATAACTTCTGCGATCAATAAATTAATCGTCCAGCCTAGCCATGCTTCTAGTTGATATATGTGGATTGGTGTGAGCCAGTCAATGTACGGTTGTAGTTCGTATAACACGAGTTTCCATGTTCTTAAACTCAAGGCAGATAAAGCTAAAGCAAAACTTCTTATCATCCAGTCACGATGTCGAAACCATTGTTTCTTAATTGCAAAATATAGCGCAATTAAAGTGCTGATTTCCCAAAGAAGTCCTAGCAAAATAAAACACAATTGGGTGCTGAAGCCGCCATTGGCATACACCGCCAATATCAAACCGCTCGGTAGTGCAAAACCTAGAGTCGAAACAATATAAATCCAACCTGCATAACGATGCACAAGACTAAATTTTTTACGAATATATTGTGAAAATTGAGTAAAGCCAGCTAAAAGAACAAAACTGCTCGTTAAGACATGAATTTGGAAGGCGATGCGCCAAGGCTGAGTCAGGACTACATCTTGCTTTAGGACTAAAAAATTAGATTGATTTGACCAAGGAAAATATTGAATACAAATTTCTACCATCAATATAAATAAGTAAAAGAAAATGAATGTGGTTATAAGTCGATTAAGGGGATTTAGAATTTTCCACATATCATTGATCACTGTTATCATGATTGACTAAGAATAAATGCAATAACTTTATATTTGATGAGCATAGAAATATGAATAAATTAGTTAAGTTTTTAACTTTTACAGCTGCTTTAACATGTTGTACCTTGAGTTTTGCCCAAACTCCACAGCTCGCCTCATCTTGGACAGGATTGTATAACGATGAACAAAAAATTTCTTTGTTCTTTCAACAGAAAGGAGATCAACTCACAGGGTATAGTTTGTTAAATGGTAAGCAAACTAAATTTAAGGGAAGTCTTCAAAAAAGTGGCTCAGTTTATAAAGTAACTTTGAATGAATTAGGGCAAGGTGCTACCTTTGGTCAGTTCCTTTTAGATTATAAAAATAATGCTACAGTGATCGATGCACAATGGTTACCCAGTAGCAAAACAGTTAAACCAAAGTTTTTTAGCTTGAAAGCACAGCAGTGTGGCTATGCAAAAGATGAAGGTAACTATCCAGAAGCATCGCGTAAATTATTAAAAGATGCAGATCTACAAGTTGCTTTAGGTGAGTTGCAATATATGCGTAATGAAATCTATGCACGCCATGGGTATGCATTTCAGAATAAAAGTTGGGCTGCTACATTTGCTGATTATGATTGGTACATGCCGTGTTTTACCAATGTGGATTCACGTCTAACTAAAATTGAAAAAGAGAATGTGAAGCGTATCAAAATGGTAGAACCTTATGCGAAAGACGTAGAGTGGGGACGTTAATTTATTTTATAAATTAAGTATCTAATAAAAAAGCTGCCATCAGGCAGCTTTTTTAACATTAAGATTCTGTTGAAAATTAACGTTTAATATCGCGTTGAGTCGAGCCAGTATAAAGCTGACGCGGACGACCGATTTTGTAAGGACCGCTGTGCATTTCTAACCAGTGGCTGATCCAACCAACAGTACGTGCAAGAGCGAAAATTACAGTAAACATTTCTGTTGGGATACCAATCGCTTTTAAGATGATACCTGAGTAGAAGTCTACGTTCGGGTAAAGCTTACGCTCTACGAAGTACGGGTCGTTCAATGCAATACGCTCAAGTTCCATAGCAAGCTGCAATTGTGGATCGTTGATGCCTAATGCTTCAAGAACTTCGTCACAAGTTTGCTTCATTACTTTAGCGCGAGGGTCAAAGTTTTTATAAACGCGGTGACCGAAGCCCATAAGCTTCACTTCTTTACGTTTTACTTTTTCCATGAATTCAGCAACGTTTTCAACGCTACCAATTTCATCTAACATTTTAAGTACAGCTTCGTTAGCACCACCGTGAGCAGGTCCCCAAAGTGCAGAGATACCAGCAGAGATACATGCGTAAGGGTTTGCACCAGTAGAACCAGCAAGACGAACTGTAGAAGTCGATGCATTTTGTTCGTGGTCAGCATGAAGCGTGAAAATACGGTCCATTGCGCGCGCAAGAACAGGATTTACTTTGTAGTCACGATCAGCAGGCGTAGCAAACATCATGTGTAAGAAGTTTTCTGCGTAGCTTAAATCATTACGAGGGTAAATGAATGGTTGACCTACAGTGTACTTGTAGCTCCACGCTGCAAGCGTAGGGATTTTCGCGATTAAACGAATTGCAGTGATTTCACGGTGGTTAACATCTTCGATGTCTAAACCGTTGTGATAGAACGCAGATAAAGCACCAACTACACCAACCATGATCGCCATAGGGTGAGCATCACGACGGAAACCATTGAAGAAACGGCTTACTTGGTCGTGAACCATAGTGTGGTTACGTACTTTTGCGTCAAATTCAGTTTTTTGTTCAGCATTTGGAAGCTCGCCATTTAATAATAAATAACAAGTTTCTAAGTAGTCTGCTTGAGTCGCTAATTGATCAATTGGATAACCACGGTGTAATAAAACACCTTTGTCACCGTCAATGAATGTGATCTTAGATTCGCAAGCCGCTGTCGCCATAAAACCAGGATCGAAAGTAAAGTGACCAGATGCTAATACATCTTTAACGTCAATTACATCTGGGCCCAATGTGCCGCTGTAAATTGGTAATTCAATTTCTTTGCCATCAAGCTGTAATACGGCTTTTTTGCCAGTTGCTGCAGACATTCAATAGATCTCCTGTCCTGGTGAATGATTATCTGACTCGAAATCCTAATCTTGTCATGTGCGAATCAGACGGTGTCAAAATTTGCTATAAGATTAGTGGCTACTAAAATTTTGTCAATTATACTTAGGGATAAAAAATGACGTTATCACAGTCAATTAGTCATTCAGTATCAACGGGAAAATTGAGTAAAATCACAGCACCGGTCGAGTATAATATGTCAAATCATGTTTTAGGTGCAGAAAAAAAATGAAGCATCAGTACAATTGTAAGTAAATTTTTAACACTTTTTGATTTATAGATTCCTAAAATATTTTGAAATAAAATGCCAAAACCCTATATTTCTCATGCCTTAGATTTAAATTATCATTAAAAAAAATGTTGATTGAAAAATAAAGGAATTTTTATTTGTTCTATTATGGTGCGATCAACTGATTAAAAAATGACTAATTTTTAACTAAAATCATCTTTGCTTGATAGATTATTGCTTAGTTATATTTAATATTAAAATGAGGGGTATTATTTCTGAGTATATAAATAATCGATCCAAATATATGACTTTAGTATGATGCTTTAATAATTTCTTAATGATTTTGAAGGAATATATTCGAAATTTAAAAATAAAAATAATAAATTGTATTTGATTTAATTTTTTTAAAAATCAATATGATATGTAATTTTTGTGTGGTGGGTTTATTGATTTTTCTTGCTTATTCTTGTGAATGATTCTTATTTAAGGCTTTTTTCGACTAAAGAGAAAGCTGATTGTTTGTATTTTGATATTTCACGTTTTATAATTCGTTGTCGTTATATAGGTTAGGCATGTGCTGTGCTTGCCTGACAATGCCAGCTTTCCTTTGAATTAATTCAAACAAACTCCAGTTGGAGTTTCTACCTACAGGATGCCCGCTGTGAAAAGCAACAGACCTGTCAATTTGTCCATGGGTCAGGTGTTAGCGGTAAATTTACGCTCACCCGTGGCTATTGCATCAATTCTACACCGTCTATCTGGTGTAATCGTTTTCTTATTAGTCGCTGTTCTTTTGTGGATTTTGGATAAATCTCTATCTTCACCAGAAGGATTTGACTACGTAAAAAATGTCGTTTTCGGAAATATCTTAGTACGTTTCATCGTATGGGTATTTGTAGCAGGCTTAATCTTCCATTTTATTGCAGGTATTAAACATCTACTTGCTGACCTTGGTTTTGCTGAGGAATTACAAAGTGGTCGTATTGCAGCTACAGTTTCGTTGATCTTATCTGTGATCGGTATTGTCGCAGCTTTTGTATGGATTATGTTCTAATGAAAAGTGCTACAGGTTTAACGGGTTCAGGTTCTCGCGATTGGTATATCCAACGTGTATCAGCTGTGGTTTTAGCTGCTTATACTGTCGTTATGTTTGGCTGGATCCTATGCAATAGTGGATTCGGTTATGAGCAATGGGCTGGCTTTATGCTAACGCTTCCAATGAAAATTTTCTCATTGTTAGCTGTGTTATCGCTTGTTGCGCACGCTTGGATTGGTATGTGGCAAGTCTTTACAGATTATGTAACGACACGTCAAATGGGTCCTTCGGCTTCAGGTTTACGCCTTGTGTTAACTTCTGCTGTCATTATTTCAGTGTTCGTATACGCAATCTGGGGTATCCAGATTTTCTGGGCAAATTGATAGGAAGAGATCATGGCAACTACCCCTAAAGAAAATTATTCAAATATTCAAACACTATCATTCGATTCAGTTATCGTTGGTGGTGGTGGTTCTGGTATGCGTGCTGCTTACCAACTTGCTCAAGCAGGTTTGAAAGTTGCTGTATTAACCAAAGTATTCCCAACACGTTCGCATACAGTTGCTGCTCAAGGTGGTATTGGTGCATCGTTAGGAAATATGCAAGAAGATAACTGGCATTATCATTTCTACGACACAGTAAAAGGTTCTGACTGGTTAGGCGACCAAGATGCGATTGAGTTTATGACTCGTGAAGCACCGAAAGTTGTTTATGAGTTAGAGCATTTAGGTATGCCGTTTGACCGTAACGAAGATGGTACGATTTATCAGCGTCCATTTGGTGGTCACTCTGCAAACTACGGTGAAAAAGCAGTTCCACGTGCTTGTGCTGCAGCTGACCGTACTGGTCATGCACTACTACACACGTTGTATCAAAGCAACGTAAAAATGGGTACTCAATTCTTTGTTGAATGGATTGCATTAGATCTAATTCGTAACGAAGAAGGTGATGTACTTGGTGTAACTGCAATTGATCAAGAAACAGGTAACATCGCAGTATTCCAAGCAAAAGCAACATTATTTGCTACAGGTGGTGCTGGCCGTGTTTACCGTGCATCTACCAACGCCTACATCAATACTGGTGATGGTTTGGGTATGGCTGCTCGTGCGGGTATTCCATTACAAGATATGGAATTCTGGCAATTCCACCCAACGGGTGTTGCGGGCGCTGGTGTATTGTTAACTGAGGGTTGTCGTGGTGAGGGTGGTATCCTTCGCAACAAAGACGGCGAACCATTCATGGAACGTTATGCACCGACTTTAAAAGACTTGGCTCCACGTGATTTCGTATCTCGTTCTATGGATCAGGAAATTAAAGAAGGTCGTGGTTGTGGTCCAAAAGGTGATTATATCCTATTAGATATGACACACTTGGGTGCTGATACAATCATGAAGCGTTTACCATCAGTATTTGAGATTGGTAAGAAATTCGCGAACGTTGACTGTACTAAAGAGCCAATTCCTGTAGTACCAACAATCCATTATCAAATGGGTGGTATTCCAACGAATATCCATGGTCAAGTTGTTGTACCTCATGGTGTTGAAGAGGGTGAATTCTCTGCTCACTATGATAAAGATACAAAACAATATACATATAAAGGCACACGTGATTATGTGAAACCAGTTAAAGGTTTCTATGCAATCGGTGAGTGCTCATGTGTATCTGTTCATGGCGCAAACCGTTTAGGTACTAACTCGTTGCTTGACCTTGTTGTATTTGGTAAAGCTGCTGGTGAACACATTATTGATTATGTGACTAAACACCATGGTGATGATTATGCTCCATTACCAAACGATGTGTTAGAAAACACATTGGCACGTGTACGTAAGTTGGATGAATCTACATCTGGCGAAAATGCGCAAGAAGTTGCTGATGTAATTCGTGACATCGTTCAAGATCATGCTGGTGTATTCCGTACACAAGCATTACTTGATAAAGGTGTTAAAGAAATTCTTGCGATCGAATCACGTGTTCGTAACATTCATTTAAAAGACAAATCTAAAGTATTCAATACTGCACGTATTGAAGCATTAGAAGTTGAAAACTTGTATGAAGTTGCTAAAGCAACCTTGATTTCTGCTGCTGCACGTAAAGAATGTCGTGGTGCGCATACCGTTGTTGATTATGAATTAGCTCCAGATCATCCGACTTACTCTTATGGTCGTCGTGATGATGAGTGGATGAAACATACGTTATGGTATTCTTCAGACAATCGTCTTGAATATAAACCAGTACGTTTCAATCCATTAACGGTTGAAGCTATTGAACCTAAACCACGTACATTCTAATCGGGAGAACAAAGATGAGTAGAGGTACTCGTACATTCGAAATCTACCGCTATGATCCTGATAAGGATAAAGCGCCATACATGCAAACTTTTAAGTTAGAGTTAACTGACAAGCACCGTATGTTGCTTGACGCGTTACTTGCATTAAAAGTTCAGGATGAAACATTAACATTCCGCCGTTCATGCCGTGAAGGTATTTGTGGTTCTGATGGTGTGAACATTAATGGTAAAAATGGTTTGGCATGTTTGTGGAACTTGAATGACTTGCCTGAAAAAATTGTAATTCGTCCTTTACCTGGTTTACCAGTTGTAAAAGACTTGGTTGTAGATATGAATCAATTCTACGATCAATACAATAAAATTCAGCCATTCTTGATCAACAATCAGCCAGCTCCTGCGAAAGAGCGTTTGCAGTCTCAAGCAGATCGTGAACATCTTGATGGTTTGTATGAATGTATTCTATGTGCATGTTGTTCAACTTCATGCCCATCGTTCTGGTGGAACCCTGACAAGTTCTTGGGACCATCTGCACTGTTAAATGCTTATCGTTTTATTATCGATTCGCGTGATACTGCTACTCAAGAGCGTTTGGCGCGTTTGGATGACCCATTCTCATTATTCCGTTGTAAAGGAATCATGAACTGTGTGTCTGTATGTCCAAAAGGGTTAAACCCAACTAAGGCAATTGGCCACATTCGTAATATGCTATTGGATCAAGCTGGTTAATTCGGTTTTCCTGTAGAAGAAACGGAAGTTTTGAAAAAAGCTTCCGTTTTTTATTTGCATCATAAAAGTATGTTTTGTGCTACAAGGATGTTGTTCTGCTTATTACTTATGTAGATAAAAAGAATTAGAAAAGTTGATCAATTGCTTTGCATTGATACGTTTTTGAGCACTGTGCTTAGAGTTTGTGCGAGATTTGTAGAAAATCTTTAACTTTGGTCGATAAGAGTGCAACTTTTTTTGAAAGGGCGCTATATTAGATTATAATTTGATGTGTGTATTTCGCTGATTTATGGATGGTATGTGTCAAAAAAATCAATCCAAGCTTGATAACATGTTAGGATTTCTGCCAACGACTGAAAGCAAATAATTAGGATATTCCTTAAGTTATACAGGAGATATTCACAAAAGATTTATGCAGATTATTCAGTCAAAGTCAATTTAGAAAAGTTAAAAATTTAGTTAATTTTTCTAAAATGATTTGCAAAAAATTGCTCGATGTCGTCGAGTATAAGAATGAGTTGCGCGCCTTGTTTATGGGTGCGTGACTGATTTGTTACATCAAAAGGAATACTCCTGATGTGTAGTGATAATGTCCTAAGGTTGGATGATCTTGGGTAGTAGTGTCTTGTTACCAATTCGATACTATGAATCATGGGTCTGCTTAAAAGGCAGCCTGTATTATTTTTTGCAATAGGAAATGGGTCCAAAAATGCAAGAAGTTGCTGACGCACTGCGTCTTGACACTGAACTTTCCGCTGATAGTGCAGCGTATATTGAAGAGCTTTACGAACAGTATCTAACATCTCCAACCTCAGTGTCAGAGGATTGGCGTGAATATTTCGACAAATATCCTAAAGGGGATCAACCACACGGTAGTGTGCGTGAACAATTCCTGCTTTTGGGTCGTAATTCAAGCCGAATTCAACCTGTAGTTCAAAGTGCTGTGAGCACAGAGCATGAGCGTCGTCAAATTGGTGTACTACAACTCATTGCTGCTTATCGTAACCGTGGTCATCAAAAAGCTAAACTCGATCCATTAGGTCTTGCGAAACGTGAAGACGTTCCTGACCTCGATTTATCTGCACATGGTTTAACAAAATCTGATCTTGATACTGTATTTAATACGGGTAATCTCGCGATTGGTAAAGCAGAAGCTACATTGTCGGAAATGATTGAGGCAATGGAAGCAATTTACTGTACCTCAATCGGTGCAGAATACATGCATATCGTCGACACTAAAGAAAAACGTTGGATTCAGCAGCGTTTGGAAGGTGCTCGTGGGAAATTTAATTTCTCAGCTGATCAGAAAAAAGGCTTTTTAGAGCGTTTGACTGCAGCAGAAGGCTTAGAAAAGTATTTAGGTACAAAATTCGTAGGTGCTAAGCGTTTTGGTGTGGAAGGCGGTGAGTCTTTTATTCCAATGATGAATGAGATCATTCAGCGTGCAGGTAGTGTTGGTTGTAAAGAAGTTGTGATTGGTATGCCACACCGTGGTCGTCTCAACGTTTTAGTCAACATTATGGGTAAAAACCCAGCCGATTTATTTGGTGAGTTTGAAGGAAAGAGCCTACACAAAAAAGGTTCTGGTGATGTTAAGTATCACCAAGGTTTCTCTTCAAATGTGATGACGCCTGGTGGTGAGGTTCACTTAGCATTAGCGTTTAACCCATCGCACTTAGAAATCGTTGGACCAGTAGTCGAAGGTTCGGTACGTGCTCGTCAAGTACGTCGTAAAGATATTGGTGGTGACGATGTTCTTCCTGTGATTGTTCACGGTGATGCGGCATTTGCAGGTCAAGGTGTTAACCAAGAAACCTTCCAAATGTCACAAACACGTGGTTATACAGTTGGCGGTACAGTTCATATCGTTATTAATAACCAAGTTGGTTTCACGACTTCAGATCCGCGCGATACACGTTCTACAGAATACTGTACTGACGTAGCAAAAATGATTCAGTCACCAATTTTCCATGTGAATGGTGATGATCCTGAAGCTGTAATTTTTGCAACACAACTTGCACATGATTTCCGTCATGAATTCCGCAAAGACGTTGTGATCGATTTGTTCTGTTACCGTCGTCGTGGTCATAACGAAGCAGATGAACCATCTGCAACTCAACCGTTGATGTATCAAGTGATTAATAAAAAAGCGACTACACGTACGCTTTATGCTGATCAATTGGTTCAAGAGAAAGTACTTGATCGTGCAAGCGCTGATCAAATGGTTGAAGGTTATCGTTCTGATTTAGAAGCGGGCAACCATGTTGCTAATGCATTAGTACGTGAACCAAACAAAAAAATGTTTGTGGATTGGACACCATATCTAGGTCATGAATATACAGATGTTTGGGATACGAGCTTTAACATTGATCGCTTAAAAGAACTTGGCAAAACAATGAATACATTACCTGAAGGTTTTGTATTACAACGCCAAGTACAAAAAGTTATTGATGATCGTATTAAAATGCAAACAGGTGAAATGCCACTGAACTGGGGTGCTGCTGAAACATTAGCGTATGCATCTTTGCTTGACGATGGCTTTTTAGTACGTATTACGGGTGAAGACGTTGGTCGTGGTACATTCTCTCACCGCCATGCGAAACTACATAACCAAGTTGATGGTTCTGTTTACATCCCATTGTGTCACATTAAAGAAAATCAGCCACGTGTTGCGGTGTATGACTCTTTATTATCAGAAGAAGCTGTACTTGCTTTTGAATATGGTTATGCAACCACTCTACCGAAGAGCTTGATCGTTTGGGAAGCACAATTTGGTGACTTTGCAAACTGTGCGCAAGTCGTGATTGACCAATTCATTGCTTCTGGTGAAACCAAGTGGGAGCGCGTATGTGGTTTAACTATGTTGTTACCACATGGTTATGAAGGTCAGGGTCCTGAGCATTCATCTGCACGTTTAGAGCGTTTCTTACAATTGTGTGCTGAAGACAATATGCAAGTATTGACTCCTACAACACCAGCACAGATTTTCCATGCTTTACGTCGTCAAGCGGTTCGTCCTATTCGTAAGCCAATGATTGTGATGTCACCAAAGTCATTGCTACGTCATAAATTAGCGACTTCAACTTTAGATGAATTAGCAAATGGTTCATTCCAAACAGTGATTGATGAAGTCGATCAAATCAACAAAGCTGACGTTACTCGTTTAGTTCTTTGTGGTGGTAAGGTTTATTACGATTTACTCGAAAAACGTCGTGAGCTTGGTTTAAACCATATTGCGATTGTTCGTATTGAACAGTTATATCCATATCCAGAACAGCGTCTAGCTGAAGTTATGGCTCAATATCCAAACATTCAGGAACTTGTTTGGGCGCAAGAAGAACCTAAGAACCAAGGCGCTTGGTTATTTATCGTTCCTCGTTTGTATGAAGACGTTCTTAAATCTGGTAAACAAATTCGTATTAGCTATGCTGGACGTGAAGCATCTGCCGCACCTGCTTGTGGCTCACCGTACTTGCATGCAAAACAACAAGCTCAGCTCGTCAATGACGCACTTGCAATTGAAGCTGAACAATCAGGAGATTCTAAATAATGGCAACCGAAATTAAAGCACCGGTATTCCCAGAGTCAGTTGCTGACGGTACGATCGCAACTTGGCATAAAAAAGTAGGTGAACCTGTATCACGTGATGAAGTGATCTGTGACATTGAAACCGATAAAGTTGTTTTAGAAGTGGTTGCTCCAGCCGATGGTAGCTTAGTCGCGATCATCAAAGGTGAAGGCGATACAGTTCTTTCTGATGAAGTAATTGCTCAATTTGAAGCTGGTGCTGTATCTGCGGCTGCTCCTGAAGCTGCTGCACCAGTAGCTGCGGCTCCTGTGGCATCTGCTCCAGCTGCGGCTGCATCAACTCAAGCTGTTGATCAAAACCAAGCCCCTGCTGTTCGTAAAGCATTATCTGAAACAGGTATCAATGCTGCTGACGTACAAGGTACTGGTCGTGGTGGTCGTATCACTAAAGAAGACGTTGCAAATCATAAACCAGCTGCTTCAGTTCAGCCGTTAAGCGTTGCTGTAGGTGAACGTATCGAGAAACGTGTTCCAATGACACGTTTACGTAAGCGTGTTGCTGAGCGTTTATTGGCGGCTACACAACAAACTGCAATGTTAACAACATTCAATGAAGTTAACATGAAGCCGATCATGGAAATGCGTAAGCAATATAAAGATGCTTTCGAAAAACGCCATGGTGCTCGTTTAGGTTTCATGTCTTTCTTTGTTAAAGCAGCAACAGAAGCTTTAAAACGCTATCCAGCTGTAAATGCGTCGATTGATGGTGATGATATTGTTTATCACGGTTTCTATGACATCGGTGTAGCAGTTTCTTCTGATCGTGGCTTAGTTGTGCCAATCCTTCGTGATACTGATCGTATGAACTATGCTGAAGTAGAAGGTGGTATTGCTGCATATGCTGCTAAAGCACGTGAAGGAAAATTATCGATCGAAGAAATGACTGGTGGTACATTCACTATTACTAATGGTGGTACTTTCGGTTCATTACTTTCAACACCTATTTTAAACCAGCCACAAACAGCGATTCTTGGTATGCATAAAATCCAAGAACGTCCTATGGCGGTAAATGGACAAGTTGAAATCTTGCCAATGATGTACTTAGCGCTTTCATATGACCACCGTCTAATTGATGGTAAAGAAGCAGTAGGTTTCTTAGTAACAATTAAAGAATTGTTAGAAGAGCCAGCTAAACTTATTCTTGACCTATAACTTATTATTTAAAAATCATCCCTAACTTTTCTTTAATTAAGAAAGTTCAATCCCCTTAATCAAAAGGGGATTTAGGGAGATTGATTGGAGATAAAAATGTCTCAACAGTTTGATCTTGTTGTTATTGGCGGTGGACCTGGTGGTTATGAAGCAGCAATCCGTGCTGCGCAACTAGGTTTTAAAGTTGCATGTATCGAAAAACGTATTCATAACGGTAAACCATCTTTGGGTGGTACATGTTTGAACGTAGGTTGTATCCCTTCTAAAGCGTTGCTTGACTCTTCTCATCGTTACGAAGCAACAGTTCATGAACTTGCTGAACACGGTATCACGACTGGTGAAGTTAAATTTGATTTGGATACTTTGTTAGCTCGTAAAGACAAAGTTGTTGATCAATTGACTGGTGGTGTTGCTCAATTACTTAAAGGTAATGGTATCGAGTGGTTACAAGGTACTGGTAAATTACTTGCTGGTAAAAAAGTTGAATTCACGCCATTTGAAGGTGAAGTACAAGTTTTAGAACCTAAGTATGTCATTCTTGCGACTGGTTCAGTACCTGTAAATATCCCTGTAGCTCCTGTTGATGAAGATTTGATTGTTGATTCAACTGGTGCATTGAAATTCCCAGAAGTTCCAAAACGTCTTGGTGTTATTGGTGCAGGTGTTATCGGTTTAGAGTTAGGCTCGGTATGGCGTCGTCTTGGTTCGGAAGTTGTTGTATTTGAAGCATTAGATGCTTTCCTGCCAATGGCTGATAAAGCACTTTCTAAAGAATTTCAAAAAATCTTGAAGAAACAAGGTTTAGATATTCGTATTGGTGCAAAAGTTTCTGGTACAGAAGTTAATGGTCGTGAAGTGACTGTTAAATATAACCAAGCTGGTGAAGATAAAGAGCAAGTATTTGACAAATTAATCGTTTGTGTAGGTCGTAAAGCTTATGCAGAAGGTCTATTGGCAGAAGATTCAGGCATTAAACTCACTGAACGTGGTTTAGTTGATGTAAATGATCAGTGCCAAACATCTGTTGAAGGCGTTTATGCAATCGGTGACTTAGTTCGTGGTCCAATGCTTGCTCATAAAGCAATGGAAGAAGGCGTGATGGCTGTTGAGCGTATCCATGGTCATGCTGCTCAAGTAAATTATGACACTATTATTAGTGTTATTTACACGCATCCAGAAGCTGCTTGGGTTGGTTTAACTGAAGAACAAGCTGCTGAAAAAGGTCACGAAGTTAAAGCAGGCCAATTCCCGTTTGCGGTCAATGGTCGTGCATTAGCTGCTGGTGATACAGCTGGTTTTGTTAAATTTGTTGCTGACGCAAAAACGGATCGTCTTTTGGGTATGCACGTTGTCGGTCCTAATGCATCAGACATCGTTCATCAGGGTATGATCGCACTTGAGTTTGTTTCTTCTGTTGAAGATTTACAGTTGATGACTTTTGGTCATCCAACGTTCTCTGAAGTTGTACATGAAGCTGCACTTTCAGTTGATGGTCGTGCAATCCACGCGATTCAACGTAAGCGCAAATAAAAACAAAAAGTGTGGTTCGCCACACTTTTTTGAATGAAGACGATTGGTTTATAAGACAGTCGTCGTCTCATAATGTAGTGTCCTAGTGTTAAGAATATCTAGGTCGCGTCACAATAAACAACGTAGTAGGTAATTAAATGAACTTACATGAGTATCAAGCTAAAGCGTTATTAAAAAAATATGGCATGCCAGTACAAGAAGGTATTTTGGCAACAAATGCAGATGAAGCAGTAGCTGCGTTTGAACAGCTTGGTGGTAAATTCGCGGTAATGAAAGCGCAAGTACATGCTGGTGGTCGTGGTAAGGCTGGTGGCGTAAAAGTTGCAAAATCAAAAGAAGATGTTATCGAATTTGCTAACAATATTATTGGTACTCGTCTTGTAACGTATCAAACAGATGCAAATGGTCAGCCTGTTAACAGCATTATTGTTGCAGAAGATGTCTATCCAGTTGAGCGTGAGCTTTACTTAGGCGCGGTTGTAGATCGTTCTAGCCGTCGTATTACTTTCATGGCTTCTACCGAAGGTGGTGTAGAAATCGAGAAAGTTGCTGAAGAAACACCTGAAAAAATTATTAAAGTTGAAGTTGATCCATTAGTAGGTTTACAACCATTCCAAGCACGTGAAGTTGCATTTGCTCTTGGTTTGAAAGATAAACAAATCGGTCAATTTGTTAAAATTATGTCTGCTGCTTACCAAGCATTTGTAGAAAATGATTTTGCTTTATTTGAAATCAACCCACTTTCAGTTCGTGAAAATGGCGAAATTTTATGTGTAGACGCGAAAGTAGGTATTGACTCTAACGCGCTTTATCGTTTGCCAGAAGTTGCAGCTTTGCGTGATAAATCTCAAGAAAATGAGCGTGAATTAAAAGCATCTGAATTTGACCTTAACTATGTTGCTTTAGAAGGTAACATCGGTTGTATGGTGAATGGTGCTGGTCTTGCAATGGCAACGATGGACATCATCAAGCTTTATGGTGGTCAACCTGCTAACTTCCTAGATGTTGGTGGCGGTGCGACTAAAGAGCGTGTAATCGAAGCATTCAAAATTATTCTTGCTGATACTTCTGTACAAGGTGTTTTAATCAACATCTTTGGTGGTATCGTTCGTTGTGACATGATTGCTGAAGCAATTATTGCAGCAGTTCAAGAAGTAAACGTAACTGTACCAGTTGTTGTTCGCTTAGAAGGTAACAATGCTGAGCTAGGTGCGAAATTGCTTGATGAATCTGGTTTGAAATTAATTTCTGCAAACGGTTTATCTGATGCTGCAGAAAAAATTGTTGCTGCAGTTAAAGCGTAAGGGGAGTATCAATCATGAGCGTATTAATTAATAAAGACACTAAAGTATTGGTACAAGGTTTTACTGGTAAAAACGGTACTTTCCACTCTGCACAAGCTTTAGACTACGGTACAAAAGTTGTTGGTGGTGTTACGCCAGGTAAAGGTGGAACAACACACCTTGACCTTCCTGTATTCAATACAATGAAAGATGCTGTACGTGAAACTGGTGCTGATGCATCTGTTATTTATGTTCCAGCTCCGTTTGTATTAGATTCTATTGTTGAAGCGGTTGATTCAGGCGTTGGTCTTATTGTTGTGATCACTGAAGGTGTTCCAACAATCGATATGCTTAAAGCAAAACGCTATTTAGAAACTAACGGTAATGGTACTCGTTTAGTTGGTCCTAACTGCCCAGGCGTGATCACTCCAGGTGAATGTAAGATCGGTATTATGCCTGGTCACATCCACCAACCTGGTCGTATTGGTATTATCTCGCGTTCAGGTACATTGACTTATGAAGCGGTTGCTCAAACAACTAAGCTTGGTTTAGGTCAATCTACTTGTATCGGTATCGGTGGTGACCCAATCCCAGGTATGAACCAAATCGATGCATTGAAATTATTCCAAGACGATCCTGATACTGATGCAATCATCATGATTGGTGAGATCGGTGGTACTGCAGAAGAGGAAGCTGCTGAATTTATTCAATCGAATGTAACTAAGCCAGTTGTTGGTTACATCGCTGGTGTAACTGCGCCTAAAGGTAAACGTATGGGTCATGCTGGTGCGATTATCTCTGGTGGTAAAGGTACAGCAGAAGAGAAATTTGCTGCATTCGAAAAAGCAGGTATGGCTTACACTCGTAGCCCAGCTGAACTTGGCTCAACAATGATGCAAGTGCTGAAAGAGAAAGGTTTAGCGTAATACGTTAGATTTATTTATCTTGAAAAAACCCAATGGTGACATTGGGTTTTTTTATGAGTGTAATATTGTGACAAAATACGTGCAAGATGCCGAAGAAATCATATAAATAAATCTGATGGATATAATTAAATGGTTGTAATAGATAAAAATATAACTTTTCATATTATGTTTAGGTTTTATTTTTTTGAAAAAGCTTAATTAAAATATTAAAAATGAGTTTTAAATATTATCTGTTTTTAATTTATACAGAACGATCTTTATTATACAGGTCGTTCTTTCTTTTTAAGTTTTATTTAATAAAATGTTTATCTAAATTGTTTTTCGTTTTTTTAAGTTTTTCGTATGGAAAATTAAATTTTATTTTATTTTTATATTGTTTTTGAATAAGTTTAATTATTACATATGCTTATATTAATTTTTATTTTAAACTTTGGTATAATTTTATATTTAAATTTAATTTAGAGTAAAATTTTTTAATTTATTGTTGTGGTTATTTTTTTATTAAATTATTATTTATAATAAATATTAAATAATGAGGAATAATATGATTAAAATAAAATTATTTATTCCTGTGCATTGTGTATCTCTTTTTGCTTTATTGTGTTGTGGAAGCGCTGTTTATTCAAATCCGATTGATCAACAGAGGGAGTACGCTGTTCAATTAATCCAGAAAGGAGAGGTTGATCATGGGTTACTTGATTTAAAGAAATTATTAGTTTTGTATCCTAAAGACCAAAAATTAATTGCGGATTATTTTGTACTTTCGTATGGAAGAAATACGCTTCATGCGACTGAGTTGATTACCTGTATAGAAAATATACAAATAGAAGTATTTCCAATTTATGCGCAGACCAGTGTCGTGAAAACCTTAAGAGATGCCAGACAATATTCTTTGGCTAAAAAGATGATTACAGGGTTTAGAGCTCATAATCCTCAAATGGGGTGGAACGTATGGTTAGCAACGATAGCTGCTGAAACAAAGCAAAATCAGGAAGCTCAAACCATATTAAAACAAGTAGATATGCAGCAATTAAATGCAGAAGAACTAGTGCTGTTATCGTATACCTATCGATTAGTGGGAATCCCTATCCAAGCATTGCAAGCCGCAAATGCTGCTTTTGATAAGAAAAAAAATCAATTTTCTCAAGAGGAATATTTATTAGCACTGAATGATAACGGAAATTATAATGTGGCAGATGAATATATAATGCGTTCTGTCTTATTTCATACTCATCCTGATTTAGTGATCAGAATTAAACTCAGTCAATTCGCCACTCAAATCAAAAATGCAGTACTTGCTTATAAAACTGCTCAACAAGAAAGCAAATATGCAGATGCATATGTTGAATTAGACCAAGTGCTTGCTGAAATGGAATCGTATAAACCCATAGTAAATGGTTATCCTCATTGGCAAAAAAGCTTTTATGCTGATTACATCTATGCTTTAGCGAAACGTAAGCGTTACACTGATATATTAACTACTTTACAGAGTATTAGTATTCCACTAGATCTTTGGCCAACTTATACACGTCATGCAATTGCAGATGCGTATTTAGCGACCAATCAACCTGAACAAGCAGAGCAAGTTTATTTGTCATTATTTAATGAAAAGAACTATGCTGATTATGATGTTTATTCAGCCTTATATTATGCGTATTTAGAACAAGAAAAATTTGAAGAAGCAAATAACTTGATTGATGAAATGGAACATCAATTAAGACGTTATCAATATAGCCAAGTAAAAGGTGTAGATCGTACAACTCATGAAGATTGGGAACAATATTTAAGTTTAAAAGGGTTAAATCTTGCTTATCGGAATGAGCTAGAAAAAGCCGAACAGTATTTTGAAAATTTGGTTTCAATCGCACCACGTAATATTGGTTATCAAAATAATCTGGCTTTGATTCAACGTTGGAGGCAAAAACCATTAACAGCGAAACTAAGTTTAGAACAATGGAATGGTTTGGATGAAGTCAGCCAAATGACGGAAATCAACCAAATGAATAATGCGCAAGCTCTGGGAAATATTTCATATTGGAGAGAATTAAATAAAAAGCTTTTACAAACGGCTGCTGACGATACAGGTGTACAACTGAGTTATAAAGAGTTGAAGGATCGTGATCGGTGGAGTGTAGAACATCACAGTTATTTTTCAAGGAATAAGTCTAACGATGATCGTCTATTAAATAGTTTACGAGGATCAAACGAACAGAGTTTCTGGACGCGTTTAAATAGTCCTTGGTTTAATGATTATTATCGTATCTTTGTTGAGCATCAATATCGAAAAGCACGGTATAAAAATAAGAAATTAGACGATGCTCGGGTAGGGCTGGGACTGGAATGGTCTTCAAATAGAAAAACAGCCAATATTCTATTGTCCGAAAGAATGGATCAAGATCGACTTGGTGTTAGATTGGATTGGTCGCATTGGTTAAATGATCATTGGGCATACAACTTCTCAGTCGATTCTGATGCTGATATACCATTACAAGCGATTGCCCAAAAGCACAAAGGGCAATCTTATGTAGCTGCGATGAATTGGCAAGCTAATGAGTCTCGAAAAGCAGGTATTCAATATCAAGCGATAGATATTGATGATGGAAATTTACGACAAGCGTATCAGGCATATTTCAGTCAGCAATTTTTTCAATCACCACAACACACAAGCAAAGCGACTGTTACTGGATATTACGGAAGAAATAAAGCTGTGCAAGTTGATTATTTTAACCCTGTATCTAGTCATAGCATCGAGTTAAATCTGCAACATGATTGGTTGACATGGCGTGAATATGAGCGTGACTTTAAACAGCATTTTGAGCTGACTCTGGGTACTTTTAAGCAAAAAGATTTTGCTCATCAGCCCGTTTATAACTTTTTGTATCGCCATGATTGGCGAATTTCACGTGTTTGGTATCTAAATTATGGCGTAGGGTGGGGATCCCATCCTTATGATGGTGAGCACGAAGACAAAACATATGCCATTTTGGGCTTCGAAGGACGGTTCTAATGAATATAAAATCTCCTTTCTGCTTATTGGTGTGTATAAGTGCAATGTCATTCAATCTGTTTGCACAACCTATCGATAAGGCAGTTTCCGAATCCGCACAAACGAGCTCTAAAGCTAATCAATTTGTGACGCTGACATTTCATGATGTTCGTGATGATGTCGCAGCAAAAGGTGATCGTGATTATTATGCGATTAGCAGTCAAAATTTTGCGCAATTGTTACAATGGATTAAAGATAATGAATGGCAACCGATACGATTAGAGGATGTTTGGCAAGCGCGTAATGCAGGAAAAGCTCTTCCTGAGAGAGCGTTGTTATTAACCGTTGATGATGGTGTATCGAGTGCATACACACATATTTTTCCATTATTAAAACTACATAAAATCCCTGCTGTATTTGCAATACCAACCAGTTGGATTAACGGCAATACCAAAGATGCTATTGAGGCATATGGTACAAGTAATTTGATGACATGGCAGCAAATGCGAGAAATGCAAGCTTCGGGCTTGGTGGAGTTTGGATCTCATAGTGACAATTTACATTACGGTATTGCCGCAAACCCTCAAACAAATCTAGAGTTTGCAGCAATTACTCGGCAATATTTTCCGCAGTCTGAAAGTTATGAGACTGATGAAGCCTTTAGACGTCGAGTCTTGAACGACTTGCAACAATCTAAGCAAATTTTAGATAAAGAGCTAGGTACTAATACTCGCGCAATCTTTTGGCCATATGGAGCTGTGACCAAAGAAACCGAGGAATTGGCGAGTATGGTGGGTTTACCGTTGTCATTTAGCCTAGGTAGTGAGTTAAACACAGCAGATTTATTTGGGACTTATCAACGTGCTTTGATCATTGATAATCCAATACCAGCTCAAATTTACGCTGAAATGCAAAATTTTGTATTGGATCGTCATGCACCTTATAAGCAACGTAAGAGTTTTCTGCGTTTTAATTTAGCTGAACTGGTAAAAGATAATGGAAATTCTGAACAGCGATTAGGTCAATTATTGGATCAGGTTGGAGCTTTTAAGTCGAATAATTTATTGCTGACCGTTGTTGAAGATCAGAATGATGATGGAAAAATTGATGTTGCTTATTTTCCTAATCGTAGTTTACCGATGAAAGCGGATTTATTAAATCGGGTGGTCTGGCAAGCACGTACACGGATTGCAAATAAAGTTTATGCAGAACTTCCTCTGAGTTTAGAAACTCAACAAGGTTACGACTTGTCAGAGTTAATTGCAGATTTAGTCAAAAATAATAGTTCCATCACGGGTTTGATGATTGAAACAGATGACACATTACACTGTGCAATTAGTCAACGAGATTGGGATCACATTTGTCAGAAGAAAATCGATGATGTATTGGCGATCAAAAATAAGACTAAATTGAAAGCAAATTATTACGTCAATGTCAGTACAAATTATCAGACAGCACTAAAATTTAGTTACAAGGGAGCCCAGTGGGGTGGGCTACAAAAGTTACTGCAGTTGATTCCTGATCATGCTGATTTTCTGTATATCGCTTTAGATTCGAATCAATCAAAAAATAATATAAATGAGCTAGATAAAGTTTTATCGACTTTAACTGAACGTGAAAAACAACATTTGATCATTAGTTTGCAGATCAATAATCAAGCTTCTTCATATGATTGGAAAAAATATCAGCAAATTTATCAGCAATTAAAACGACAAGGTGTTCAAAAAATTGGTGTAGATAATTATCAGCTTTCTTATGGGGCTACGATTCATCAATATCTTTATCGTGAGTTGAGCTTAAATGGTAGTCCGCTCAGCTATCGCAATCCTTATGTGTTGAAACAAGGAGGGCGCTAATTATGGAATTTTTTTCAGATATTTCTTTAAGCGACTTATTTTTTGGATTTGCATTTTTATTTCCTTTATTAATGGCTTGGCTTTGGATGGCGGGTGGAATTTGGTTTTATTTCAAACGTGAATTTCGGCAAACGGTTTTCCCTGAACCTAGTCAAGAAAGTTGTAGCATTATCATTCCTTGTTTTAATGAAGAAGAACAAATTCGAGAAACCATCAAGTTCGCTATGCAAAGCCAATATCCTGATTTTGAGGTGATTGCTATAAATGATGGAAGTACGGATAAAACCGCAGAGATTTTAGATGAACTTGCGTTGCACTATCCAAAACTACGTGTGGTGCATTTGGCAGAAAATCAGGGCAAAGCATATGCCTTGAGAGCAGGTGCGATGGTCAGCCAGCATGAGTTTCTAATTTGCATTGATGGCGATGCTTTACTGCATCCTCATGCCGTTTTTTGGATGATGAATCATCTAACACACTATCCGAGAGTCGGTGCAGTAACAGGTAATCCACGCATTATTAACCGTTCCAGTGTATTGGGCAAAATTCAAGTAGGTGAGTTCTCTTCAATCATTGGATTGATTAAACGTGCACAACGTACTTATGGGCGGATTTTTACGGTATCAGGGGTGATTGCAGGTTTTAGAAAAACAGCACTAGATCGAATTGGTTATTGGCGTGATGACATGATCACAGAAGATATTGATGTCTCATGGCGGCTCCAGTTCGATCATTGGGACTTACAGTATGTACCAAAAGCACTTTGTTATATCTATATGCCTGAAACCTTTAAAGGATTGTGGCAACAACGCCTACGTTGGGCGCAAGGTGGTATCGAAGTCTTATTTGCTTATGTACCGAAGTTATTTAAATGGCGTTTAAGACGCATGTGGCCAGTCGTTTTTGAAGCAATTATCAGCGTGATTTGGGTTTATGTAATGACTGCTATCATTCTTCTTTATGTGATTGGATTATTTATAGAATTACCTGAACAATGGGCGGTTACTACCGTATTGCCTAACTGGTATGGGATTGTTTTAGGTACGACCTGCCTTATACAGTTTTTAGTGAGTTTGATGATCGATCGCCAATATGACAATAGTCGAACCTTACGGACATATTTTTGGGTTATCTGGTATCCATTATTTTTCTGGGTATTAATGACCATCACAACCGCGATCGCATTGCCAAAAACCATATTTAAAAAACCAAAACGTGCACGTTGGGTAAGTCCTGATCGTGGATTTAGAGAGGGGCAAGATCATGTCAAACTTTAAAATGGTCTATGACCTTACACAATTGGAAATTCCTGAGTACATTGATGAACCTCGTTATGTCAGAAACAAAACGGCTGGATATGGATTGTTTTTTTTAGGCTGGTTGCTTTGGATATGGATTTTTATGCCATTAATCACTGCATTATTATGGATTTTCCAAGGTTTCAGTGCATATGAACAATTATTCGTGATGAATATACCAGAGCAATCGATTGATATCCTTTATTTAATTATTTCTATCATGTTGTTTATCCTGACTTTAATTATTTGGGCGATCTACAATTGGTTTCGTTTTTATAATAAAGAAAGAAGATCCTTTCCGAAAAATATTTCTGTAGATCAATTAGCACTGAGTTTCGAGTTAAATACTGAACAAATGAATGCCTTAAGAGATGCTAAGAATGTCACCCTGCATTATGATCAGGAAGGAAGGTTAACCAATTTTGAGCTGGCTGAAAAACAATAAAAAACGCGGTCAAGACCGCGTTTATCTTTTACCTGTTCTTATCAATCTAATTTATTTTGAGATTTTAAAGTGTTGGTAAGGCCGTTAATATCACCACCTTGTAGGCCTAATTCATTCATTAAGCTATCGATCAAAGGCGCTTGAGAACGGTAGCGTAGGGCACTATTCACAACCTGATCAGACAAAGATGTTTGACCATTTTCAGTGGTTTCACCAGATGCATGACCACCAGCAAAACCATTTAAACCATTCACCTGTAGAATCTTGATATCGTCAATATTCTCCATTGGTTTAACGCTTTCACGAATAATATCTGGTAAATGTTTGAGTAAGGCTAAACGAACTTGCATCTCTACTTGCTCTGCAGAAAGAACATTGGCTGCCTCATTCACTGCACGTGTACCTTCAGCATCTACTTGATATTGCTTTTCGAGAGCTTGTGCGAGAAGCACCTTAGCATCAGCTTCACCTTTTGCTTTTAAGCGTATCTTTTCGGCTTCAGCTTCTGCAGCAATTCGAACAGCTTCTGCTTCATCTGCTGCAGCTTTTTTACCTGCATCAGCTGCCACAGTAATCGCAATCGCTTCTTTTTCAGCAGTTTGTTTGGCTGCTACAAGCTCGACAGCTTTTTGACGTTCTGCTCTTTGAGTTTCTCGCACCGTGACGACTTCTTCTTCAGCTTTTACAGCCTCAGCTCTGGCTTTGTCAGCTTGAGCTTTAGCTTCAGATTCGGCACGTGATTTTTCAGCGATAGCAATTGCACGATCTTGCTCTGCGAGTTCGATAGTTTTTTTCTGTTCAACTTGTGCTTTTTGAATAAGTTGAGCTTTTTGGATATTTTCGTTTTCTACATCACGAGCAGAAGCGATACGTTTAAGTTCAACTTCACGTTCAGCAGCAATACGAGCTTCTTCGGCTTCACGCTTTTTACCTGCTTCTTGAGAAGCAATTTCAGCATGTTGTTCTGCTTTACGAATGGAAATTTCGCGTTCTTGTTGCAGTTTTGCATATTCTTCTTCACGAGAAATCTCAAGGCGCGCACGCTCTGCTTCAAGATTTTTAGCACGAATCGCTAAATCAGCATCCTGTTCAATATCATTACGCTTCTTACGACGGTCTTCGATTGTTTCTGTAAGTTTAGTTAAGCCTTCAGCATCAAAAGCATTTTGTGGATTGAAATATTCAAAACCAGTTTGATCTAAACCTGTCAATGAAACGGTTTCAAGTTCTAAACCGTTTTTAGATAAATCTTCAGAAACCACCTGTTGAACTTTTTGTACAAAGTCGACACGCTTCTCATGTAGTTCTTCCATTGCCATTTCCGCGGCTACAGCACGTAAAGAGTCGACAAATTTACCTTCGACTAAATCTTTTAACTCCTGTGGAGACATGGTTTTCCGACCTAAGGTTTGTGCTGCAGTCGCAATGGATTCACCTGTAGGTTTAACGCGAACGTAGAATTCTGCCATTACATCTACACGCATACGGTCACGTGTAATCAAAGCTTGGTCAGCTGCACGTTTTACTTCTAGACGCAATGTGTTCATATTGACGGGGATGATTTCATGCAATACAGGAAGCACAATCGCACCTCCATTCAAGATGACTTTTTCTCCACCGAAACCAGTTCTTACGAATGAAACTTCTTTGCTTGAACGAGTATATAAACGAGCAATGACGATACCGATAAATATCAGTGCTGCGAAAATTACACCTGTAATAATTAAAATTTCAGTCAATGCTGAATTGAACATTAAAACACCCTCATATCATTTATATTAAGAAAAATTAAGCGGAAATAGCCTGAAAGCCAATTTTGGTTCTTTGAGTTAAAATCACATCTTGACCTTGAGTAAAAACAACATCTAATTCTGGTTCCACTAAAACATAGTGCATTTGTCCAAATTGATCTTTCACTTTTGCTTGGGCAGGAGAATTAGGCTTTGCCTCACCCAATATAATTTTGGCAGTACGACCAATCAGATCATCACTATGAATTGCAGTTGTTTCATCTTTAGGAATAATTTTGGAAATGAGTTTTGCTGCAACACGAACGAGTGGCATACATAGAAAAAGACAGGCAGGTGCAATGATCCAAGCAGATAGATAGTGTTCAGTAAAATTGAAAAAAACATCTTGAATAATTAAACCAGTGAGTGCATAAACAGTTAGGAAAATAATCAACCAAACTAGTAAAGGTACTTTTCCAAGATACAGCCATTCTAAAAACTGAGTGAAAAGGTTATCTGCATGATCCATTGAAACATCAGCGTGATCAACGTCAGTCAAACTATCGGGAAGAAATTGATCGATGAAGCTGCTGCTTCCCCCAAACATTAATAAAATCAATTCCAATACACCTATACATAGACATAGCAATAAAGAAACGCTAAAAACAATGTTGGAAGGGTGTATTAATAAATCCCATATCATTTGTATATACTCTTTTTTCTTTTGGAAAAATTTTTTTAAAAAAATTATAAAAACTAATTATTTATAAGATTAATTGTATCGAGCATAAAATTCAATCAAATTCCAAGCTAAATATTTAAAGCAAAAAAAAACGCAATGATTGGGGTTGTCATTGCGTTGAACAACGAATCTGTAAAACAGTTTCGGTTGAAAGGAGAAATGTCATGAGATTAGTGTTATCTAACCTACTTGGCTATACTAATAAAAAACTTGACTGTGTTCATAGGTATTCGTGTTAACGAGTGTTATCAAGTGTTAATAAGTGACAAAATTTGTTAGTTATTGGGTTCGGGTTAAAGTTCCTAAAATAAACTTAAATCAAAAGCTTAAATAAAAATAGCCCAAAAAATGGGCTGTTTTTATGGTAAAAGTATTGTAATTAGAATTTAAATAAACCTAATCCACTTTTTACTTCATCTAAAGTTTGTTGCGTGATATCTCGACATTTGTCAGTACCATGCTTAAGAATATCCATAATATAGTCTGGATCTTTTTCAAGTTCAGCACGACGTTCACGTATTGGAGTGATGAGTTCCTTTAGAATACCTTCTAAGCGTTTTTTAACTGTACCATCACCTAAACCACCACGACGATAATGTGCTTTTAATTCTTCAACTTCTTCTTTGTTTGGATCAAATGCATCTAAATAAGTGAATACGATATTTCCTTCAACTTGACCTGGATCTTCAATACGCAAGTGATTTGGATCGGTGTACATCGCATTGACAGCTTTTTTAATGTCTTTATCAGAAGCATTTAAAACAATAGTATTACCTAAAGACTTTGACATTTTTGCCTTACCATCAAATCCAGGTAAACGTCCCATGTTCGATAATAATGCTTTGCATTCAGGTAGGAGGTCATGTCCAATTTGACGATTTACACGACGAACAATTTCATTGGTTTGTTCAATCATTGGAATTTGGTCTTCACCTACTGGTACAACCGTTGCTTTAAATGCCGTAATATCCGCTGCTTGAGCAACTGGATAGCATAAAAAACCAGCAGGAATATCACGCTCAAAACCGCGCATCTGAATTTCAGATTTAATTGTTGGATTACGTTCTAAGCGAGCAACCGTAACGAAGTTGAGGTAAAGCATGGTCAGCTCATTAAGGGCTGGTAAACATGATTGAACGCAAATCGTTGTTTTAGTTGGATCAATTCCAACGGCAAGATAATCTAAAGCAACTTGAAGAATATTATTTCGTACTTTATCAGGATTATCTGCGTTATCAGTCAAAGCTTGAGCGTCAGCAAGTAATAAGTGTTGATGATGACTGTCTTGTAAACCAACACGAGAACGCAATGAACCGACAAAATGACCTAAATGAAGTTGTCCAGTAGGGCGGTCGCCAGTCAAAATGATTGGACGTTGATCAGCATTACTCATGATATGTTCCAAGATTCAGTGATTTCATAAATATAAAATTGACCTTATTGTACGGGAAATAAAAAAATTTCGTCAGCGATTGAACAAACTTTTATGAAAATAATGTTGTGAATTTATTGAGTAAATCTACAATAGCGAGATAAATACAAACTAGGAAATAAAAATGGCGAGTGGTTTATTACTATTACTTGATGATATTGCAACGATTTTAGATGACGTTGCTGTAATGAGTAAAATGGCAGCAAAAAAAACAGCTGGCGTATTGGGTGATGATTTAGCTTTAAACGCTCAACAGGTGAGTGGTGTTCGCTCTGACCGAGAATTACCAGTTGTATGGAGCGTAGCAAAAGGCTCATTTGTTAATAAACTCATTCTTGTTCCATTAGCATTGTTAATTAGCGTAGTTGCACCTTGGCTTATTAATCCATTATTGATGATTGGTGGTCTGTTTCTTTGTTATGAAGGTGTAGAAAAAGTAGTACACATGCTACATCACAAAAAAGCAAAAACTGCTGAAGAAGCAAGTGCTGATCTAGAAGCAATAGAGGTTGATTTAGCAAAATTTGAAAAAGAAAAAGTCAAAGGTGCAATACGTACAGATTTTATTCTATCTGCTGAAATTGTTGTGATTTCGTTGGGTACTGTTGCGACAGCTGCATTTATGACTAAAGTATCTGTATTGAGTGTTATTGCGATTGGCATGACAATTGGTGTTTATGGTTTTGTAGCGATGATTGTCAAAATTGATGATTTAGGGTTGTATTTAACTCAACAAGCTTCAGAATTTAAAAATAAAGTAGGTCGTGGTTTACTGGCTTTTGCTCCGATTCTGATGAAAACATTATCTGTCGTTGGTACAGTAGCAATGTTTTTAGTCGGTGGTGGCATCATTACACACACGATTCCTTTATTACACCATTTTACGGAAGAAACTGTTGATCATTTGGAGTTAATCCCAAGTTTTGGTTCAATCATTGGTGCATTAACACCAACATTAATTAACTTGGGTATTGGATTTATCGCGGGTGCTATTGTATTAATTGTTGTCGGGCTAATACAAAAAGTTTGGTCAAAAGCATCTAAATAAAAAGAAACCGTCATCATTATAATAAAGAGAGGTAGTCATGCGTTGGAAAGGGCGTCGTGTAAGTACCAATGTGGAAGATCGTCGTGGTGGTGGCGGTGTTAAAGCTGGTGGTATTAGTATCATCGGTTTAGTGGTTGCATTTATTGCTTGGAAGTTTTTTGGTGTTGATCCTCAGCAAGCTTACCAAGCAACACAAGCTGTTACCACTGAAACAACATCAACAGCCGAAGCACCGCAAAATCTGACTTTAGAACAAAAAGAAGCAAGTGAGTTTGTGGGTACGGTATTAGCTGATACAGAAGATACATGGACGCCAATTTTTCAACAATTAGGCATGACTTATAAGCCACCTCGACTAGTTTTATTTAGTGGGGTAGTGAAGTCAGGTTGCGGTACTGCGCAATCGGCAATGGGTCCCTTTTATTGCCCAGCAGACCAAAAGGTTTATATCGATACTTCTTTCTTTAAAGATATGCGCCAACAAATGGGTATTTCTGGTGAGCAAAATCAAACAGAATTGTCACGTCAAGATCAAGCTGGGGATTTTGCACAAGCTTATGTCATAGCACATGAGGTTGGACATCATATTCAGAACCTACTTGGTATCTCAGGAAAAGTGCAGCAGGCTCGTGCGCAATCCAGCCAAGTAGAAGGAAATCAACTTTCAGTTCGCTTAGAACTTCAAGCAGATTGTTTCGCTGGTATTTGGGCGAATCAAAATCAACAAAGAACACAATTTCTCGAACAGGGTGATATCGCAGAGGCAATGGATGCTGCTGAAAAAATTGGTGATGATTACTTACAAAGAAGAGCAACAGGTCAAGTTGTACCAGATAGCTTTACTCATGGTACAAGCGAACAACGTATGCAATGGTTTGAGTTGGGATACACCACAGGTGATATCAATCAATGTAATACTTTTAAATAGTCTGAATTTTATTGATTGTTGATTTTCATACGAAATGTATACCGATATATCGTTTCGCTCGATTAAAGTAACTATGTTTAGCTGATGAAGTAATTTCCTAGCTAAACTATAAGGTTTAGAAAAAGAAAGAAAAAAGAAATGAACTTCTGATAAAGTAATGCCTTATGCATTTATATT